>CAYORP010000019.1:0-5249 GCA_964406415.1 uncultured bacterium | reverse complement strand
TCTGGTGTGACGAGTTTCTGGCAATATCCCTTGCAAGGTTGAACTTTCAAGAAATGTTTGTATGGGTAGTCAGAAATGATGCACACCCGCCTTTGTTTTATACCATTGTACATTACATTTATAGTTTTACTCAGAGCGAGTTTGGACTGCGTTTCATCCCTGCATTATTCGGGACCGGAGCAATAGTAATTTTCTATCTGCTGTTAAAGCATATGCGTCAGGAGAATTATTTGCTGCCGCTTCTTCTTTTTGCCTTTTCTCCGGCAGCAATCCTCTGGTCGCAGATGGTTAAGTCATACAGTATGCTTACCTTTTTTTCTCTCCTTTCTGTGCTGATGTTTTTCAAACTTTTGAATACGCGAAGGGTTGGTTTTTCCATAGGATGGGTTCTGTCAACCATAACTGCAATATTCCTGCACAACTACGGCATCCTGATATTCATTGCTCAGATATTAACATTACTTATCAGGTGGAAAGAACTGCCCGTGAAGGTTTGCGTATTACCTGCTGCTATTATCCTGGCGGTGTATATGCCATATGCGGCAGGACCTCTCTTTTCACAGATTGTATTTGTTAAGAGAGCATTACATACTGTTACAAACCCGCTTTTAAGGACTGCGTATACATTTTACTACTTTGTTTTTGGTGAAACGCTTTCACCGCTCAACCTGTCTTTTGTTTTACCCGGAGGTCTGCTTTTTTTTGTGTTTTTTACATCAGGCCTTTTTTCAAAACGGGACGTTCTGCATCTTTTTTCATTGATTATGTTCATTATCTCTGTTGTTATGATTTTTCTTGTTAAGGCAACAATTCCCCAGAATCTTATTCACCTTCAGCCGTTCTTTTTTCTACTTGTCGCATCGGGGATGGCTGTTATTTTTAAAGTAAGAAAAAGGAGTATTGCTTCAGGTCTGCTGATTCTGTTTTTACTCCCTTCAATCTATTACTACTACAGTGGAAACAGTCTTCAATATCATGATGCGAGTAAGTTAATCCCTTATCGTCAGATAAGCCGGTTGATTCAAGACGGACAAAAGCCGGGAGAGGTTGTTATTTTCACAGAGCCGAAAGACAGAAGATTTTCAGAGTTCTTTGAGCCATTAAGTTCCTGGAACTGGTACTATAAAGGCAATTTGCCTTTGCTTGAGGTCAACCCTGCATCGGTAAAGAATCTGTATGTAAAACTGGAAGAGATTTATGAGAAATATGACGGGTTCTGGCTTTTATTAAACTATGGTTTTGTAGAAGATTCCTGGAATGATGATATAAGGAATTTCTTTTTGGACGGTAAATCTGTTAAAATAAAAGGGTTGAAGATGATAAAAAACTACTCATTTCTGGATGTTCTGAAGGGAAAGGGGAAACAGGAATATTACTTTCTTGAGGTATATCACATAAGAAAAACAGGAGTAAAATGACTAAAAAGATACTGATAACCGGAGGGGCAGGGTTCATAGGGGTGAACCTTGCAAGTAAACTTCTAAAAGAGGGTAATAACTTCGTTATTATCTATGATAACCTTTTCAGAAGAGGTGTGGAAAACAATCTGAAGTGGCTCCTCTCAAAAAAATATAAAAACCTGAAGTTTATCAAAGGAGACGTACGGGACTATAAAAAACTCAAAGAGACGGTAAAAGATTGCAGTGATGTTTATCACCTGGCGGCACAGGTGGCTGTGACAAAGTCTGTAGAGGACCCGATAGAGGATTTTAAGATAAATGCTGAAGGGACCCTCTATACCCTTGAGGCGGTCAGACAGGCATCTCCGGATGCCATTTTTATTTTTGCCTCCACAAATAAGGTGTACGGTGAACTGCTGCATCTGAAATTAAAAAAAGAGAAAACCTGTTATGTACTCGCAGACAAAAAAAACGGTATCACTGAAGCGGAAAACCTTGACTTCCACTCGCCCTACGGCGTTTCAAAGGGTGTTGCAGACCAATACGCAAGGGACTATAACAGGATATACGGTTTAAAGACGGTGGTCTTCCGCCAATCATGCATTTATGGTGAGCACCAGTATGGAAATGAAGACCAGGGCTGGGTTGCACACTTCATCATAAAAAGTCTGCTTGGAAGCAGGATAAGTATCTATGGGGATGGTAAACAGGTACGCGACCTGCTTGATGTATCTGATTTGATAAGAGCGTATGGTCTATCTGTCAGTCATATAGAAAAGGCAAAAGGGAAAATTTATAACATAGGCGGTGGTTCAAAAAATTCATTTTCTTTACTGGAACTGATAGGTTTTCTTGAAGAGACTTTAAGGGTTGAAATTAAATATGATTTTTTTGACTGGCGGCCCGGGGACCAGAAGATTTTTATAAGCGACAATACAAAATTGAAGAAGGAACTTGGCTGGAGTCCGAAAGTGGCAAAGGAGCAGGGCGTAAGGAAACTTTCGGAGTGGATAGAAAGCAATGTGAATACCGATTTTAAAATGAGATTGCCGCACAAAAAGAGTTCGCAATGACAAAACATAGGTGAAAAGGGAATAGAATGTACAACATAGGAATAATAGGGGCTGGACATGTAGGTCTGGTTACCGCAGGGTGTTTTGCAAAGATGAACTATAATGTTATCTGTGCCGATAATGACAGGCAAAAAATAAAGAAAATAAAAAATCTTGAGATGCCTTTTTACGAACCGGGCCTTCGGGAAATTATTGAAGAGACATCAAAAAAAGGTAACTTGATTTTTACAGACTCAATAGGGGAATTAACAAAAAAAAGTGATGTAATTTTTATAGCGGTGGGTACACCTTCTACAGAGCAGGGGGGGGCAGACCTTTCCTACGTTGAAAACGTAACAGTTGAAATCGCAAGGGCACTCAAAGATATAAAAAAAAGGTCTGGGGGTAAAACTCCCTATAAACTTATTGTTGAAAAAAGTACTGTCCCTGTTCTTACGGGTGAATGGGTGAGAAGGACACTTGAACTTATGGCTCCTACGGGCATAGAATTTGATATTGCGGCTAACCCTGAGTTTTTGAGGGAGGGCAATGCAATAAAGGATTTTATGGAACCGGACAGGATTGTTGTAGGCGTTGAGAGCGAACGGGCAAAAAAGATTTTTGAAGATATATATGCTCCAATAAAATCTCCGGTTATCTTTACAGATATTAAAAGTGCAGAACTTATAAAACATGCATCCAATTCATTCCTTGCACTTAAAATCTCCTATATAAATGCTATCGCACAGATTTGCGAGCGCGTGGGAGCGGATGTTGAGAAGGTATCCAAAGGTATGGGCTATGACAGGAGGATAGGCAGGGATTTCCTGAAGGCAGGTATCGGCTGGGGCGGCAGCTGCTTTCCCAAAGATGTTTCAGCGTTCATTCAACTTGCAGAAGATATTGGATATCCTTTCAACCTTTTGAAAGAGGTGAGGGAAATAAATAGAGAGCAGCGCAAGACAGTTATTAAAAAAGCAAAAGGTTTATTATGGAATCTGAAAGGCAAGGAGATTGCCATTCTGGGGCTTTCCTTCAAGCCTGATACAGATGATGTACGCGAGTCTCCGGCTGTAGATGTAATAAGGATGCTTTTAAAAGAAGGTGCGGTTATCAGGTGTTATGACCCACAGGCAAATGAGAATATGAAAAAGATTTTCCCCGCTCTTTCTTATTGCGAGAATTCTTATACTGCCGCTGAGGGTACTTCACTTCTTGTTTTTTTGACAGCATGGAAAGAATTTAAAAACCTGAATTTTAACAGGATAAAAGAACTTATGAAAATGCCGCACATAGTTGACGGCAGGAACTTCCTTGACGGTGAAAAACTGAAAGACATGGGTTTTATTTACAGGTGCATAGGAAGGACTGAAGCATGAAAAAAATTCTTATAGCAGGCGGCTCAGGCTTTATTGGCAGTCATCTCTGTGATTACTATACTGCACGCGGATGCGAGGTCTGGTGTCTGGATAACCTTATTACAGGCAGTGAAGAAAATGTCAAAAAACTTATGAAAGGGAGAGACTTCAGATTTATAAAAGAGGATGTGATATATCTTGACCTGAAAAAACTGCCGGGGGATTTTGATTGCATATTTCACCTGGCAAGTCCTGCATCACCCCCTGACTATTTCAAAAATCCTCTTGAGACCTTGCGTGTCAACTCAATTGGAACGGAAAATCTGCTGAAACTTTCTTTGAAGTGTAATGCAAGGTTTTTATTCGCTTCCACCTCTGAGGTTTACGGTGACCCGTTGATACCCGTACAGAATGAAGAGTACTGGGGGAACGTTAATTCCATAGGACCCCGTTCCGTTTATGATGAGGGCAAGCGTTACGGGGAGGCCATTGTAATGGCATACCAACGTAAATATCAGGCGGATACAAGGCTCATTCGTATCTTTAATACCTATGGTCCCAGGATGCGCCTTAATGATGGAAGGGTTATCCCCAATTTTATCTACCAGGTTCTTATGAATATGCCGATGACAGTATATGGTGACGGTAAACAGACAAGAAGTTTTTGTTACATAGATGACCTGATAAAAGGAATCGCAGATATGATGGAAATAAAGGATTATCACCTGCCTGTAAATCTCGGCAATCCTGTAGAATTTACCATTATACAACTGGCTGAGATTATTCAGAAGATTACAGGAAAAAGAGTAGAGATGGAGTTTCTTCCGGCGCTTGAAGACGACCCGAGAAGAAGGCGACCTGACATATCAAAAGCCAGAGAGTTGCTGGGCTGGCAGCCGATAGTGACACTTGAAGAAGGGCTCAGAAAAACCATTGACTATTTCATAGAGAAAATAAAATGAAGACAGTACTTGTTACCGGGGGAGCAGGTTTTATAGGCAGTCATCTTGTGGATAAACTGATTAAGAAAAGATATAACGTGACTGTTTTTGATAACCTTGAGCGACAGGTTCATCCTGATGGACTGCCTGAATACTATAACCTGAAAGCGCGGTTTATAAGGGGCGATGTCAGAAAAAGAAAGCATATAAAGGAGGTTATTGCTGATACTGACTTTATTGTTCATCTTGCCGCGGCGGTCGGTGTGGGACAATCCCAGTACCAGATTGCAAAGTATGTTGAGTCTAACATACAGGGGACTGCCAATCTGCTTGATATACTCGCTAATGAAAAACACAATGTGAAAAAACTACTCGTTGCTTCATCAATGAGTATATACGGAGAAGGAGTATACAAATGTAAAAAGTGTGGTAATGTGAAACCTCCGTTGCGGGATTTTGATAATGGTCCTTCTAAATATTCCTCTCTCCCTAGGGGAG
>CAYORP010000018.1:0-5999 GCA_964406415.1 uncultured bacterium | reverse complement strand
CACAGGTTAACCTGAAAAATGTTTTAAAAAATGTGGAAAGAGAGATTAAAAAACTCAACAGGTGCTATCCTGAAGCAAAAAACCTGAAGATAGCGGTTATGGGCTGTTCTGTTAATGGGCCGGGTGAGGCAAAACAGGCGGATATAGGTATAGCAGGCGGCGATAAAAAGTTTGCCCTGTTTAAGAAAGGTGCTATAATTGGTACTTATGACGAAGATGTTATCGTAGAAAAACTGATAGCTGCAACCAAAGAGCTGCTAAAAAGTTCTTAAAATTTTAGGGTGGGTATTATGCAAAAGTTGATATGGAATAGAAAATCTACGCCGCAGGAACTAAATCTTCTGTTGGAAATATTAGGACAGGAGTACTCTATTTCTGAGTCAGGAAAAGGTATCACTCTGGAATTCAGGAAAAGAGAAAAAGGGTTAGATGTAAAACTGGAGAAAAACAGGGCTATCATTGAATACAGTTCAGTTACCACTGCTGCCAGAGGAGTCGGTACCCTTCTTTCAGGGTCACTCAAACCCGGTTCTTCACTATCTGAGGAGCCCCAGTTTAAGAGCATCGGGATAATGTTGGATGTATCAAGAAATGCGGTCATGAATGTGGAACATTTTAAGAAGTATCTCAGACGTCTGGCACTCTTAGGTTACAACCTTGCAATGTTATACAGTGAGGATACATACACACTGCCTGGTGAAGAATTCTTTGGTTATCTGCGGGGCAGATATTCCGCGGAGGAACTTAAGGAGATAGACAGTTATGCAGAAAAACTTGGTATTGAAATGATAGGTTGCATACAGACACTGGGACACCTGTCACAGATTTTAAAGTGGCATGCCTACGGTAAAATAAAAGACACCTCATCAGTACTTTTGACAAAAGAAGACCAGACATACCAACTTATAGAAAAGATGCTCGGGTTTTATTCAGGTGTTTTTAAAAGCAGAAGGATTCATATAGGGATGGATGAAACACATGACCTTGGAAGAGGAAGATATATGGACCTTCATGGATACAAAAATGCCTATGAAATCTTTACAGAACACCTGAAAAAGGTCGTATCTATCTGTGAAAGATATGAACTCAAACCAATGATGTGGTCTGATATGTTTTTCAGAATGGGCAGTAAAACACAGAACTACTATGACAAGGAGTCTAAGATACCTGATTATGTGAGAGACAACATACCTAAAAATGTGCAACTTGTCTACTGGGATTATTACCATAAAGACAAAGGCTTTTACCTTGAATGGATAAAGAGACATCAAGAACTTGGGTCCAATCCTGTTATGGGTTCCGGGATATGGACAACGTGCTCGCTGTGGTATAACCGACTGCAAACTGAGGCATCAGTTATCCCCTGCCTTGACGCCTGTATAAAGATGGGTGTTGATGAGGTCTTTTTCACAATGTGGGGGGATGATGGCGCTTATTGTGACTTTGATTCTGCATTTGCCGGGATGACATTTGCAGGAGAAAAGATTTATACAGGCGAAAATCCTAAGACTGAGATATTAGAGAAACGTTTTAAGTCTATATGTAAAGGGGATTATTCCGCACATATAAAGGCAGCAGAAATAGTAAATCCCTTTGGTCTTGATAAGTCCCCAATGATGGATGTAAAAATACTGTGGGATGACCCCCTTCTTGGAATCTTCTGGAAAAATAGCCAACTGAAAAACCCTGACTTTTGGAAAGA
Source organism: uncultured bacterium (assembly GCA_964406415.1). Lineage (GTDB taxonomy): Bacteria > Ratteibacteria > UBA8468 > B48-G9 > JAFGKM01 > JAFGKM01. Next base: position 4,297 of record CAYORP010000018.1, on the reverse strand, counting down.
AACCCTTGTGAAGTATAACAATATAAAAAAACAACTTTCAAGATACAAAAAGGGTGATGATGACAGTATATCACATGCTATTCTGATAGTTGATACACTATCAAAAAAAATAGACCTGAAGATTAAACTTGAAAGGGCATATCTTAAACATGACAAAAGGCAACTGCAAAATGCCAAAAGACTAATACCTGAAATGATTAAATCCACAGACAAACTTCTCTCTTCATTCAGAGAAAACTGGTATCTCAGGAATAAACCCTTTGGGTTTGAGGTAATTCAGATAAGACTGGCAGGACAGAAAGAAAGGTTTAAGGAACTGGACAACCGCATTAAGGAATATCTTGCAGGCAGGATTGATTCAATCCCTGAACTGGAGGAAAAAACAACTGGAGAGACATACATAGGTTGCGGATATGACTCTCTTGCAACAGGTTCTACACATATATAAACCTGACAAAAAAGGAGAACTGGAAAATGGAAAAAATACTTAAGGTGGGAATAATAGGATTTGACACCTCACACGTGCCTGCTTTCACAAAACTTCTGAATGATGTTAATGACCCATTCCATGTATCTGGAGGAAAGGTTGTTGCTGGTTTCCCTTCGTTCAGCCCTGACGTTGAATCAAGTGCCTCAAGGGTTGAAGGATATAAAAAAGAGTTAATTGAAAAGTGGAAGATAGAGATGGTTTCTTCAGTTGAAGAATTGCTTCCCAGAGTGGACGCCGTACTTCTGGAAAGTCTTGACGGTCGGCGGCATTTAGAAGAGGCAAGGCCTGTAATTAAGGCGGGGAAACCTCTTTTCATAGATAAGCCGATGGCCGCAAGTTTTTCTGACGCAAAACAGATATTTGACATGGCTGCGGAAAGAGGGTGTCCTGTTTTTTCATCTTCTTCACTGAGGTTTGACTACAATATCAGCAGGGCGAGGCAGGATGCAGAGTTAGGTGGTGTAGTAGGTTGTGATGCCTTCAGCCCGGCCTCTCTTGAACCTACCAATCCCGGGCTTTTCTGGTACGGCATACACGGGGTAGAGATTCTTTATACCTTTATGGGCAGAGGTTGTAAAAAACTGTTCTGTAAAAAGACAGATGGAACCCACTTTGTCACAGGGGAGTGGCAGGATGGACGTATAGGGACGATGAGAGGAACCAGAGAGGGGAGCCATTCTTATGGTGCAACCGTGTACGGAGAAAATAAAATAAAACAGGTTATTTTCTCTACTGAGGTTCCTCTTTACTCACAACTTCTTAAACAGATTATTCCTTTCTTCCAGACAGGGGAATCACCTATTCCTGCCGAGGAAACCCTTGAGATTATGCAGTTTATAGAGGCGGCCCGGTTGAGTGAAAATGAGGAAAGAGAGGTAAAACTCACTGAGGTAAAATAAATTAATAACCCCTTCACTGCTTGTCATTGCGAACGAATGTGAAGCAATCTCAATACTATGGTTGAGATTGCCACGGCAAAAGACGCCTCGCAATGACAGAGCGCGTTGAGATTGCCACGGCAAAAGACGCCTCGCAATGACAAAAATGTGTTAGTTCGTGGCAAAGGAGGGTTCGGGGTAAATGAAGATAGGGTTCGGGAAAGCTGTGATAACACCGCCGGTTGGTTTTTCTCTTGTAGGGTACTTTAATGACCGCAGGTCCACAGGTATAAGAAATGAACTCTATTCCATAGCATGTGTGATAGAAGATAGAGGAAGTCTTTTTGCAATAGTTTCTGTGGACCTTGTATGGATTGATGCTTCCACTGTAAAAAGAGTCAGGAAAATTGTGCATAAAACAATAGGTATGCCTCCCCAAAATGTCCTTATTCATGCAGTCCATACCCATACTGGACCCATCCCTGATAAACTGGATGAAAGCGTGTATAAGAAAGGTTTTTATGTAGAACCATGCTACCTTGAAATGTTACCATTCTACATTGCCGGTAGTATAAAATCCGCTTATGAGAACAAGAAGGATGTAATGCTCGGAGTCGGCTCAACTAAGGTTGAAGGAATTGCATTTAACAGACGTTATTTTATGAAAGACGGCAGGGTTATAACAAATCCATGGAACAGAGTAAAAGAGATAGTTCGGAGCACAGGTCCTGTGGATAACTCGCTGGGTGTAATAAAAATAAGTGATAAAAAAACAGGAATGACTACCGGGGTTATAATAAACTTCGCCTGTCATCCTGATACTCTCGGGGATACTCTTATATCTGCAGACTGGCCGGGTATGTTGAGAAATAAACTGAAAGGCGAATTTCCCGGCGCAGAGGTTCTGTTACTTAATGGACCTTCTGGAGACATAAACCATATCAATCCGGAAGAACCGGGTAAGAGGGGGATTGAAATACCTGACCATATTGCCGAGACACTGAAAAAAAAGGCAGTGCACCTGTTAAAAAAGATAAAGACTACGAATAATGTCCATATGAAGACATACAGCAAAAATTTTTCTTTACCCTATAGGGAAATATCCCCTGACGAAATAAAATCGGCAAGAAAAGTTTTGAAAGAGAGAAACCTGCCGGCAGATTCTCTACAGTATATGGTATCTTCATCGCTGATTCAAACTGCTAAAGAGTCTGCAGTGAGTAAAAAACAACATAAACTTGATATAAACGGGTTTTCTATAGGCAGGGGTTTGGTACTACTCAGTCTGCCCGGAGAGGTCTTTACAGAAATAGGGATGGGGATAAAAAAAATATCACCTTTCAGATATACGCTGATCGCTCAGAATTCAAATGCTCATCTCGGCTATGTTCCTTCTGAAGATGCTTTTTCCCAAGACAAGAAAAACTTTACAATAAAGTCCGGCTATGACAGGCAGAGCCTGACAGAAGCATTTGGTATAGACTGCAGTTACGAAACCTCTCCTTTATGCTGTAAGGTAGGTAAAAATGCAGAAAAGGTCATCTTGAAAACGGTAAGAGCACTCTTTTAATACAGTCTTTTTATAATACAGGGGAGCAGTAAAAAATCAGGTGATAAATTCTTAACTTTTAAGTGTAGATAGGAGCGTTGGAGGATAAATGGATAAACTAAGATTGTGGGAAGAATCTATCAACAGTTTGAAGGAGAGGGTTGAGAAACAGTTATACCTTTCGGAATGGAGATTTGCTCAGGGAGTGGAGAAAGGTGAACTACCGGAGACAGACGACAGCAAGTGGAAAGAAAGGACTATGCCCGTACAGTGGTCTACCAAGAATGGTCCAGCATACTTCAGAATCTTGTTTACACTACCCTGCGAGATTGAAGGGATATCCACTGAAAATGGTAATGTTGATTTAGTCTTTCTTTTCCCTTCAGGGGTGGATCTGTTTATTGACGGGGAAAAAGTCTACGGACACAAGTACTGGGCTGACAAGATTGCACATCCCTTCCGTCTGATGGAGAATGCCGGGAGAGGAGAAAAGCGTCTTATAGTCTTCAAAACTCCGCAGGGAGACGGACTGGGTTTTTTCAATGCGTATCTGAAAATTGACAGAATAGAAAACATCCTGTTTGAGATGGACTCCATACTGTATCAGATAAAATTCGCATATAGACTTTCGGAAGGCGGACAGGGCAGGAATCTCAGGAAATTTGCAGATAAGGCACTGTCACTACTCAGACCTGAAGAGGTTGAAAAAAAGGACTGGGGTAAGGTTCTAAGTGACATAAGGGATGCCGAAAAGATTCTGGAGGTTTTTCGTAAGGACGCAAAAAAATTCAGGGTTCATCTTATAGGACATGCACATATAGATATGAACTGGCTGTGGAGTTATGAAGATACTGTTCACACCTGTCTGCGGGATTTTGAGACGGTAAACAAACTTATGGACAGGTATTCTGACCTGACATTCTCGCAGAGTCAGGCGCACATATACAAAATTGTTGAAGACCGCAACAAGTCTCTATTTAAAAAAGTACAGGACAGGGTAAAAGAAGGACGCTGGGATGTTACTGCTGCTACCTGGGTTGAAGGCGATATAAACATGGCTGACGGGGAAAGTATTGTCAGACAGATACTTTATGCAGGTAAGTATACGGGTGAAAAACTGGGTACGGTAACGGATGTTTTCTGGTCGCCCGATACCTTCGGACATCCTGTCACAACCCCTTCGCTTTTGAGCAGTGCAGGTATGAGATACTACTATTTTATGAGGTGCGGGAAGAGCATGCCTCTTTTCCGATGGAAAGGCAGAGACGGCGGGGAACTGCTTGCATTCAACAGTATCTACAACAACAGGATTACGCCTGAAAAGATATTGCCGGGACTTATTGAATACTATAACAGATACAAAATAAACGATTTTCTTTT
>CAYORP010000017.1:0-4959 GCA_964406415.1 uncultured bacterium | reverse complement strand
AGGCTGGTTATCTCTATATGTATGTCTATCCTGTCAAGCAGGGGACCGGAGACCTTTCTCCTGTACTTAAGTATCTGGGCAAGGGTACAGTGGCAGGGGTGCGTCTTATCTCCATACCACCCGCAGGGACAGGGGTTCATTGCACCCACGAGAAGAAACCTGCTGGGAAATGTCAGTCTCCCTTTTGCCCTTGAGACACTTACCTTACCATCTTCAAGCGGCTGTCTCAGCACCTCAAGAACATCCCTGTGAAACTCAGGCAGTTCATCAAGAAAAAGCACCCCGTTGTGAGCAAGGCTTACCTCTCCGGGTTTCGGTATGGTCCCACCGCCTTTCCCTGCATATTCTTTAACTGCCCTTTCAAGTTCTTTTTCTATCTGTTCCACGCCGTCCAGCACATAACTGCCGATGAATACCACCGGCATATTACTGCCGCTGTGTTCATACAGCTTTTCAATCTCCACCAGTTTCCGGTAATTGGCAATATCACCTATATCAAAATATTTCGGCTCTATCCTGCAATCTGTTTCTCCGGATAACAGGGCAAGACTTGCCGGTTCTACTATCTTACATTCGGGACAGTCCGGGGAAGAAAAAACATACATCCTGACCGCAGGAATATCAGCAAAGGAAACCCTGTTTAATGCCAACACAGCAAAAATAGTTTTCAGTATGCAATTTTCTATTTTAACCATACATATACGGGTATTGTGAGAGGATGTTCCGACAGGCTTGTTTCAACGAAGATTTCTCCTTTTGATATTCCTTCCTTGAGGCGTTCTGGGTTCAGTTGAGCTGTCAGTTGGTATTTTCTCGGGTTTGTTTTGGTCTCTTCTTTCGCAACTGAAACCCAATCAACATTCCGTGTTATGTTTTCTATCCTGAAATCTCGTTGAAGGTAATCAGAAAGGCTTATCGTCCGGCTTATTTCTTGCGAGGTTTTCATTATGCCGAAAAAGAAAAACTCGGGAAAACTTACCAGATGTCCCTTCACTTCTGCCCTGATAGGAATTTCCGTTTTTGAACTTCTTCTCAGAAGGGACAGTAAAAAATGCTGTTTCGGTTTTATGTATATCTTAAGAGTGTCTTCAAAATTAGGATTTATCTCTTCCGGTGAAAAAATGATATATAATTGAAACCTTGACGGGTTACTATGTTTCGTTACTGTAACATTGCAAAAATTAGGTGCATCAATCTTTGTTATTTTTAAATTCTTCCTGCCGGGGAACAGATACAACTGCCTTGCAACTGTTTGCCCTTTCCTGCTTACCCCGAAGTTTATCTCAGAAGGGTTGTATCTGACACTCTCTGCAATGCCTCCATTGACAAAACCCCTGACGTATAAGGGCGTTATCGGAGTTACAGGGTCGTTTGTCGTAACATAGACCACCTCACTCTGCCAGTCCGTTCTTCCTGTTGTATCAAAAATACCGACTATCCTGCCGCTTTCTCCGGGAAGCAGAAATTTGTTGCTGATTGTTATTTCTTCTGATGCTATGCAGCTGCCGCATCCTGAACGCACCCTTTTTATTACCAGCGGCTGGTTCCCCCTGTTTTCCATCTTAAAGGTAAAGGACAATTTTTTGCCATGTTCTGCCCTCCTGAACCGATATTCATGACTTTTAAATCTTATGTCAGGTGCGTCTCTTTCTATATGAGGCTCAAAATCCTTATCAGAGGATACCAGCAGCGCAAAACCGGAATAGTTGGAGGCAAGTTTTTCATCTGTACAGTAAAATATGTCAGGCAGGTCAACTACTTTAAACTTTCCATCCTTATATCCTTCCATAACCGCAAAATGGTTGGGATAAAAGTATCCTATTGCAGGAATATCAATCCCTTTTAATTCTTCAGTGCTTATCTTTACTCCTTTTGTATATAACCCTTCCCTTTCCAGTATCCGGGAGAGTTGGTACATACTCATCCCATCAGGATATTTCCTGATTAATCTGCCTGTCTCTCTTAGTTCAGGGGTTATTCCAAAATGCTTATATATAACCAGTATACTTTTAATTCCGCAAAGGGAATATTCCCTATTGCACTGGGCAAAAAGATTGTGTGTCAGGAATAAAAGCAGACAGACGATGCCTGCCTTTTTGAAAAGATTAGTCATTGCTTCCTTTTAGCATTATTTTTCAGGCACGGTAAACGTAGTACCTATAAGAAAATCAGTTACTACAGTTCCCGGAGGAAATTCCACTTTAGTCTCTTCTTCAGAAATTGGTTTCCCCACAGAAATATCAGTTACCTGTAGTAAATTTCCTGATGACTCTTTTTGCGAAGATTTACTTAAACACCTCATTGGGAACCAAAAACCTTTAATAATCTCTTTATATTCCCAAAAATGTCGTTCCGACCTTAATTCCGAATTCACAAATCTTCTTATTAAAACCGGGTTAAAACCAATCTCTTCTCCCAACCATATCTCTGTGTATGTCCTTGCATTCCCTGTTTTTATAAGCCAGCATTTATATCCATCTATATTTTTTGTGATACCGGGAGAATCTGCTTTTCTTTTCTTCAACACATCCAACAATGGAATGGTTCTTCCGTCAATTCCAATCCCTATATTTACAGTTTCTAAAATAAGAGACCGTGGCAATATAGGGAAATCATAAGATGATTCAACACTTCCAAATTTACTGCCACTTTTTAAAGTAATAGAAAATTCTTTTAGTATTCCGAAACTCCTTTCATGTCGTGTCTTTTTAATGCTTAAAAGTTCCTTGTTCCAAAAATTGCGGTCTTCTAAAAATGCATATTCAGATGTTTTAATATACTCGCTTTCAAATATTAGTGTCTCGTGTTTTGGCCCTCCCAATATAGAAAACTTCACCTTTAAAGCAGGCCCCCTCAAATTTTCTTGTGTTTGCAACGCTGCATAAAGAAAATCAATATCTGGTTTTTCCTGAGAAAAACATATTGGGGTCTTTAAAACTGAGACTATCAAGAAAAACAAAACCAATATTTTTGTTTTTTGGCCTTTTCCATATCTCATTTTTTGTACCTCCTTTTTCTATATTTAACCTGTTGGACAAGATGTACCACTTGCATTCTGTCTGTCGCAGTAAACCTCGTGTATATATTCATCAGGGTAACATGTTCTAGGGAAACGACACTCTCCCCAAAATCTGTTGCCACAACCTTCTTTGTCAACTCCTGGAATACAGTGTGAACTAGGTGGTCCTTCAGCGGAACAAATATAGTGCATTCCTGGCAGAGCACAACTTTCACAATAAGAACCCACAGGAGTGCAGGGAATTGAACAGTAACCGCCAGCCTTCCTGCAGGGAAAATCACCACATACTTGACCACCCCACATCTGGTTCATTTCCCTTGCTCTTAATATATGCCCTTCTCCTATTGTGAGAGTGCCAGATAGTATAAAAATTCCTCCTGCTAAAACTACCATTCCTGCTATTAACACAACTTTTCTTCTTTTCTTTTTCATTCGCCATCACCTCCAATAAATGTTTTCACCACACCAGAATAAATACCCCCCGGATATTTCTTTAGATACTCTTGCCATATCTTCTTCGCTTCAACTTCTTTCTTGTTTTGATGGTAAAGAAGCCCTAAGTGGAATAAAGCATTTTCATATTTTTTGTTTTCCGGATACTCCTTTAAAAAAAAGTTTAAAGATTCTATCGCTTTATTATGTTCTTTGTTTAGTTGATATTGTTTTGTTAGCAATAGACAAGACTCTGCCGCATATTCAGTTTTGGGATACTGTTTTATCAGTGTCTCATACTCTTTTATTGTTTGAGTCACTGCCATTTGTTTGTTCTCTACTTTTTCAATAATTTCAGCTATTATAAATAAACTTTCCGGAGCGGTTTCTGTTTCCGGATACTCTCTTGCGATCATCCTGTAAAGGGTTATTGCTTCTGCTGTTTCCCCTTCTTCCATCAGTTTGTCTGCCTGTTGTTTCAGCCACTGTGCCTGTTGTTCTTTGTCTTCGGGATATTTTAGTGCTGCAAATTGTTTCATTGCATTGTGTTTTCCCGTGTATCGCGCCTGTTTATCGTAACTGTTTATCATCATCTGATATGTTTTTTGTAACAGTTCCGTACCGGCTGTTTGTTCTTTCTCCGTTATCTGTTCCAATATGTCTGTTATCTCTTTGTATTTTGGGATATTTGTTATTGATTGGGTTTTATTAGGGATGGAGTTGTATAAGGTCTCTGCCTTCAGGTACAGTTCTTCCGGGATTTCCAGGGAATAGCAGAAACTTCCCAAAATTACAAACGCTACCGCAATTTTTAAAACCATCTTTTTCATTTTCTCTCTGTGGTTATCAAAAACTGCCTTGTTACATCCAATCTGTCTATCGGTATTATCAGGCTGTTTCTTTCTGTTTGGTATTTTACGTTTTCTATTGTCTGCTCTGCTCTCACTTCCGTTATTCCTTGCACCTTCAGCCATTGCGGTATTTTTACTTCTGCCTTGAAGTTTTCTTTTGATTGATAGGTAAAAGGGTCCTTTCCTTCTTCAAAGTAACTGGTATGGTCGTTATTCACCAGTATCAGCAATATCCCTTTGTCCCCGCAGAGCAAGGTGTATGCAGTAACTTTTTCCGCATCCGCCCGTGCCAGAGAAACAGGTTCACTGATAACAATATAATCCTTTAATGCCTGTAATTCCCTGTTTATCCTGCCTATCTCCGCCTCCAACGGCGGGCTTGCCGGATAACCTGCTTTCGGACTGGAAACGTAATACCATATACCTTTACTCCCTTCCCCTATCTCTGACCAGACAATTATCCGCTCTTCTTCAGGTGTGGGGAACCTTGTTCCCCTGTATGTGAATGCCTCAGGGATTGTCCACAATAGCCTGGGTTCAGAGGCAAGTTTTCCCAGTGCTGTGTAATATGCATTCTTTTCAGGCGGGTTGCGGTAAAAGATTATCTCATATGGATTGACAACACATATATCTGTAACCTCTCCATAAACAAAATAG
>CAYORP010000016.1:0-12273 GCA_964406415.1 uncultured bacterium | reverse complement strand
CATAAAAAGGTACTGTGTCTTCCCTTTTTCAGGTGTTTCTGTTTCCCAGGTAAGTATCCCTTCCCTGTTTACTCCTACCGTCAGGTCTTTGGTCTCTTTTTTTGTCTCTTCCGTCCATTTTGTCATCCTGTCACGTACCGCAAACTCTGCTCTCAGGCTCATCTGCCTGCCTGTGGTATTTCTCACTGATATCTCAGGTGTTATCTTCCCTGTCAGCACGTCTCCCATGCTTCTTATCTGTATCACCGGTGAACTGCTGTCAAAGACCATCTTTATATACCTTGTCCTTTCACGGAAGACGTCTCCCATCTGTCCGGAGAAGTAGTGAACACCGGGGGCTGCTTTTATACTGCCGGCGTAAAGAACGCTCCATGCCTCGCCTTCCTTTATCCTGCCGTGGTGGAAAGCAGACGCAGGAGCAGCCATCTCTATGCTCCACCATCCGTCTGCATAAAAATCTTTATAGTCCCATTCCACTTCGTATGGTATATATCCGCCTATGCGCTGACTGTAACCGACGTTTTCATAGGTTCCCAGTGGATACATCATAGCCTGTACCCAGTTGTGGTCAGGATGGCAGGGATGCGGGTCCACAAGTATCTCAAAGTGGCTGGTAGGACCGCCTCCCGCAAGACGCCTTGCAGGTTTGTCAAAGATTTCTTCAGGGTGCGTCTGCATGCGGGCTGCTATATATATGTTTCCACTGTCATATGCAAACCAGTACTGCACGGATATGGGGTCAAGACCCCCTTTCCTGTGGGGAGCTATGCCTGTGCCCATAAAGGCAGTATCCCACTCCCCTGGTGAAATAACTCCGTCTATTACAGGAGGTCTTTCCACAGGAGGTATCCTTACCAGAGGCGGGAGTGATGTACCTGATACCTGTGCGACTGCTGAAAATGCTGAACTGAATAAGAATAACACCCCTGTCAAAAGAACTGCTTTTTTGCTCCACATTTACCGTCTCCTTTTTTCCCTTATTTTCGGTTCACTCGATAGTCTTTGTTCCTGTAATCCACCTCTATGGATGTCCCGTCTTCATAGGAGGTAACGAATCTTTCTTTGTCTACCTGCTTATGGGTGTCTATAAACTCCGTCTGAAGGTATCCCAGTTCCCTGCATAATACATTGTGGTGTCTTGCCGCATCACTGATGAGTCTCCTGTAGTCTCCGAAGTGAAGGTATCCTTTGTCCCTGATAAACTTGTCCCTGTATTGTATCTCAAACCGTGGCAGGGCTCCATACTCTATGCTCTTGAGAAGCCCCTTTTTCCTTGAACCGAATACTGACTCCATATTGGTGATGTCGCACAGGTGGTATTTGACAAGACCGTGTGCCACTATATGCAGGAAAGGCACCAAATCGTCAACGAAGTGTTTTATAAGTGGTGACTGCGAGAGAAACGGCCTGTGCGGAATGTTTGAAACAATGGTTGCAGAATAGTCTGAAACCCCTATGGAATATCCTGTTATGTTCTCTGTGCCCACAGGCAGGCCCAGTATCTTTTTTGCCTCTTTCCAGATGTTTATCATTCCTTCAGCGTGAGCACGCCGCGTGTGTGGGTGGCTATGTTTTCTGTTGTAGCATATCCTCAAGGGAACAGGCATAGCATCCAGATAGTAAAGTCCGTTGGGTTTAAGGTCCCTTTTGACTCTGACAAGACCTTTCTTAAGGATGTCTATGCCCCTGTAAGGGCATATTATGTGTGCGTACCCACCGCCCCATATACCCCCGCGGATGGGTTCTCCTTCCCTGTCAAGCATAACGTCCTCTTCTTTCCAGTCTGGAGATATCCTGTAGGCATCAGCGTAGTTGTCATGAAAGGAAATCTTATGACCGGATGCTATGATGTGCTTCCGCATATCAGCGAATTCCTTCTCTCCCCCTAACCTCTCTTCCATGGGCAGCCGTGTAGGACACATACCGTCGTGGCCTCCCGGGCACCATCCGGTCAGTTGATAAGAAACCCTGTCTATGCCTGCACGAACAAGGTCTGAAACTATCTTTTTTGTCTCACCAAATGTGGTAAAGACTGCCAGTCTGCCATTCCCTTCCGGTCTGCGGCTTTTCATCGCATGAAATATCTTAACTGTTGTGGCTCCCAGTTCATAGGCAAGCACAGGTTCTCTCTTAACCCTCTCTTTGAAGGGTACCGCACCCTTTTCCTCAAGCAGGTATCTCCTGTATTTTTTTGCCATGGAGACGTAGTCTGCATCTCCGCCTGCAAGAAAGTAGTACCTGACAGACCTGTCTGTATCATCAATAACATCTGTCTTGGAATAACGGAAATGAAGCGTGGGGTATATAAAGTGTTTTTTGTTACCGCCGTTTAAGACCGTCACGACCTCTGCATCGTAGTCGCCGCCTGTGATAAGTCCGAGAAATCCTGAATCGTCCTTTTTGACGCCGAAGAGAGGTACATTTGAATACTGTTCCCACTGGCTCTGGTGCATATAGACAAAACTTCTGTTCTCAACGCTCTCGGTCTTCCCGCCAAAGCGGCACAGTACACCGCAGAAATTGGGCAGGAGGAAATAACCGCTGTTAGCGCTGGAAACTCCGCTTAAGTCAGGGAGAACATCAATGTTCATAAGTCGGTAGAGATAGTGCTCTCTTTCTCTCAATCTTCTGTATGGAATCCTCACCTCCATATAGTCGTTGAGTATGCGGTATTCAACCGTCAGGGCTATTCCATAGTTATCCCATCTGTGGTCTGCCGTCAGGACACCGCCTCTTTGTTTTATCTCTGTCCTGCATCTTTCCTCACCTGTTGTTACCTTAAACTGTCGTTCTTCCCCCACGCTCCAGATTGAAACGGAAAAAGGCGGCAGGGATGTTTTCCATACCGTACGGTTTCTTCTGTCCTCAACGGTCAGACGGCAGTTATTTTTCACATCTGCACCGACTTCTAAAAAGTCTTTTTTCATCAGGTTTTCCCTGTAAAGGTTATTACCAGTTTCCATGGCAGTCCACAAGCACCAGACGGTAGTCGTAGGCAGGGATAAATATCTTTCGGAATCCCCTCTGGTCCCTGTTGGTATGCCAGAAGACATATCCCCTCATAGGGTCAGCATCCCTGAGGTTGCTTGTCATCCCTGTCTTCGGGTTCGGACGCCACAGAGCCAGGGTATCCTCGTTTTTTGTGTTGAGAAATACAAGCATGGCCTTGTTGCCGTGTCTGTAAACGCTCACCTTGATGTTGTCAGGCTCCACATCGTAGAGGTTGCCTTCTGCCTCCCAGTATCCGATAAACCTGCACTCTTCTTCAAAGTATCCGAAGTCCTCAAGTATTTTTGCTACACCATCGCCTGTTCTCGTAAAAGGATTCATCTGAAAGTTCAGTCCGTGAAGCAACTGCATCCCTTCCCAGTTGCGTATGGGCTGGTAGTCACCAAAAACTATATAGGGGGATGATGCCTCTGTGTTTATCACCGTGCCAACAAGACCGTACTGGTGTCCCATGGCTGTTGTTCTGAAGCCTTCCAGACCTCTGCGTATAAGAAGAAGCCGTTTTTCAGGGTCACTCTGGGTATACTCGTAGTCAAAGGTTACCGTGGCAAAAGACATTGGTCCGGCAAACATTGTATCAGTCATATGCATCACTATTACCGGCTCCGCATACCCCCTTTCTACCATAATGGTATAGAGCCGTTTAAGGAATTCCCTCAGGGCAAAAAGGTGGCACTCGCCTTCAACCAGACCATCCCTGTTTATCCATCCATTCCCTGCGTAAGGATTACGGTTTGCGATTGCCAGTATCTCATCAAAGTACCAGGCGTCCATCCCCAGTTTCATATTTTCGCTGATGCACCACAGGTCATAGTCAATGCGGCTTTTGGTGGAATTGACCGCCATCCCTTCGTATATCTGTCTGTTTTTTACCCACCGGCGGGTATACAGTGTCCCGTTTTTTGCCCATTCCCAGGCATAGTATTTTGTCTCCTCCGTAAAATTCCTGGCTCGGTAATCTGTATATGCAAGTCCAAACATACCTTCAGAGTGTATCTCCTCCATCCGCTTTTTCAGCCACTCCTCACTTTCCCTGTCAACAGGACGGAGGTAGGTGAAGGTATACGGCATATTTTTATAGCCGTTTGTACCTGAAAGTGCCCAGTGTGTGGAACCAAACCATGAGAAGAAGGGCCCTTTACCACCCCTTCTTTTGCCCTGATAGATGGAGGCATTTCTCTCCCATGAGGGTTTGGGTCTGACAGGCGTGGCATTGAGTGCAAAGATGATGCTTCTCTTCTCTCTTATCTTCACAGGAGATGCAAAAAGTTTCAGCACCAGTTGTACCTCATCCTTCATCCTTATCAGTTCTATCTGCGGCTGTTTTGGGTCAGCAGGCCTCTGCCATCCTTCATCTTTGTCAGCCCACCAGCACAGTCCCAGTCGTTCGTTTCCCAGCCATACATAGGGGATGAAACTGCCCGCCAGACTGAAATTCCTCAGTTGTGTTGAGTCCCATACAGTTCCCTCACCCTCAGGCACAACTCCTGCGTAATTTGCACGTACTCCATCGCTTGTGGCGTGCATAAGCGTTAGATTTTCTGCCTTAAGTGGGATTACGAGGTCAAGCGAGTCAACCTCTCCATCTCCCCTCGGGCTGATAACCATCTCGTATCTGACCATACCGTCATACTCAGAGTGGACATTCACTGTAATGTCCATATTCTTCGTTTCTGTTCTGCCTTTGAAATCTACATGGTGTGGCTCAACGGACAGCCACTGGAAAGAGCCTTCCTGTAGGCCTGCGGTCTTGTTATTTTCAACTGCGGTGAGGAATATAGGTTTGGCTAACAACTCAACACCCTGTGTCTTTATACTGGTGGGCATACCAATACTGTTAAATGTATATTCTCTCCCCCATACCATAACCTGCCTGTTTTCCTTGTTTGTCTCCATTGGTATCCATGGGGGCAGTACCCTGTCAGATATGCCAAGTTTATTGCCCTCAAAGGGAAAACTTTTCTTTTCAAATGTATTTTTTACAGGCCCGGCAAGTTTCCTGCCTGAACCGTCGTATATCTCTGCCTCAACACTATACATACCTGTATCTAACTGCCCTGGGAGGTCAATCAGCAGGGTGGTGCTTTCATTATTGAATCCCTCTGCTTTTACCTGCTTGATGACCTTTCTGTCCGGTCCGTAAACTGTGGCAAGAACCTCCCTGACCCTGCCTGCATCCTTATATCCTTCTATGCTTAAAACTGTACGTAGCCGTGAAATGCCCGGAAGGAAATATGCCTCAACTGCCAGTGGGGATAAAACCGCCTCTGTATCTGAATCATCGCGTGCAAATCTTCTATATTCATGCAGTAGTTCCGCTTCTGTAAGTGCCCTCTTGTATATGGTAAACTCATCAAGCACTGCAACGTCTGTCTCTTTAGCCCAGCCGAACAGATATACCATAAAAGAGTTTCTTATCTCCTGAGATGTCAAAGGCTTTCTTAATGTTTGTGAGGCAGCCCTCTTTCCGTTTACAATAAGGTGTAGTGTATCTCTGTTCCAACTGAAGCCCATCTGTGTCCACATCCCTTCTTCTCTCGGCACGGGTACCCTTCGCAGGTCTGACTGATAGACAGGGACATTGCCGTGAATGCACACTCTCCCCTGACTGCCTGTCGTATAAAAGACTCTTCCGCCGTGGGTCTGGAAGATAAGGCCGCCGTCGGCAGATGGATGGAGTTTTTCATATCTCAGCCACCACAGCACAGTGCCGTATTCAGGATGGATGTTTTTATCAACGGGATAACTGACTTCAATGCTGGTTTTAGATTCAGCATTTGATAGTCCCATACCACTGAGCCCTGAAACAAGGTATTTCCCTTTCAGTTCTTCATTATTTATTGCCTTGCTGTTCACCCTGATGTACTGAGGGCTTTTTGAACCGTCAGGGGATGATGCAACCGCTCCGTTCTCAAAGTCAAGGTGGAATATTACTGTATCCCTGAGGTAGGTATCAACAGAGGAGAAACAGATACTGCTTGAGAAAAGTATTATAAAAAGGGCAAAAAATCCTGAATTTTTCATAGATGTTTTTTACTACCGTTTGCCGTAGTTATTTTGTATATCCAGTCTATCTCTTCGTCAGTCAGGTTCCTGTTAAATATCATTAGTTCATCCATCAGTATCCTGCTGCCTTCAGCCAGTGGATACGCGGAACCGAACTGGAACCAAGATGCCTCCCCCATCTCATGTTCAAGTATGGTTGTAGAGGCAGGGCTGCCGTCAATGGAAATTCCAATACGCCCTGTCTGCCATGTCAGGGCTATCATATGCCATTCATCTTTCCATGCGGTTGTTGCACCATGGTAGAGAACCCTCCCGATGATTTTATTTCCCTTTCCGTAGGCATATAGAAAAATCATATCGTGGCGTTTTGCGACCCCCTTTTCAACAATCTTTCCCTGTCTGCCGAGCATTATATACCCGTTTCTGGCATAGACAAAGAGTGGATAGAAGTTGGGCTCGTTGTCACTCCTTACCCATTTGAAAGGCCTAATCCAGAATATCAGAGTTCCCTGTCTTACAAGGTCAAGGTTTCCCTCTGCATGAAACTTCAGGGCACCGCCTGACAGAGAGTCTTTCCCCTCTTCTGTGGTCTCAAACGATGTCTTTCCTTCCACACCAAAAGGTTTGCTTTCAACTCCTGCCATATTGGCAACGGTACCGTTGTCAAGGTTGTGGTAAAAAGTAATGTTGTCTGAAAATCTCAGCAGGACAGGGGATAAAAGTCCTGTTAAGTACGAAGGAGTTCCATCTGTCTGTGAAAAAGCAAACGCAGCATTAAAAAATATTATAACAGAATAAACAAAGATTTTTTTCGTCAGCCGCATATCCCTTTTCCTTTTTTATTCTGCGGTAACACGGATTGCCTTAAAGTTGTGTCTCTTCATACTGAATTTTATACTTCCTGCAGAAGGTTCTGCCTGAAGTTGTGTACCATCTTCTATATCTTTTGCCGTAAACGTTTTTCCTGCAAGCCCCATCTTTTTTGTATCAAGGAGCAGTTCCATTTCTCCGCCATCTCCCCAGTCGCTTACCACAACGATGGCATCGCCCGGTTTATATGCAACGAGGGTTACAGCATCCGAGCCTTTAACCCTTACGGGGTGTTCTGTCTTCCAGTACTGGGATACCTTTACCTCGTGGGTTCCGTATCCGAACTCAAGGAGTTTTCCGTATAGATTGTAGAAAAGCGGACTACCCTGGGGTTTAATCTCATGGGTAAGTGCCACTCCGACACCTGTTCTGTCCGCCCATGCATTATTCTCTTTGTCAGGCCCTCGTATAAGCCACAGGCAGAATGGGACATTGCCGAACTGCAGCCCGATGCTTTCCGCCCTTATGTATTCACGGCTGTACCGTTCCTGAAAGTCAAGGGCACCTACCTTGTCTTCCCAGGTGTAGTTCACCTTTGCAAAAGAAAGTACAGGTGCAATTGCGGTATTGGTCATATGTGCAACAGTAATGGGTGAAATATCTTTTTCAGCCATCAGAACTGCGGTTCTCCTTATAAGTTCTCTCATATTGAAAAGACCGGAGGATGGCTGTATGGCTCCGTCAGGGAGTTGGTATGCATCGGTCCCCACCGTGTTAAAAACAGAGGTCATAAATACATTGTCCCAGTATATAGAGTCAACAAAGGTATCAAACATCTTATTGTAGTACCAGATTGCGTAATCCCTGAAACTCTCTGTTGGGTCAATATCATAGTGGACCGCACTTCCATAACGAAACGTACGTTGAGAGAACTGCTTCCTGAGCCATTCATCAAGAAACGTCTGTCCTTCCGGTGTATCAAGTCTTATGCCGCGGGCATTCGTATAGACGTTCACTATTTCAGGCGCTCCTGCCATTTGTCTGAAGGCGTGATTTATGTGGTTCCTGTAGTTTGTGAGCATTCCCTTCCTTCGCTCCTCACTCTTGCCTGCACGCGCATCAAGGATTTTTGTGTATCCCTTCATCCAGTCTTCAATATATCCCGAGTCTATCTTTCCTGTCCTTCTTGTCTCCGCAAACTTTTCCCATAGGGTAAGGTCATGTCCTCTCGGGTATAACTCTGAGGCAGGGTCTTCACTACCCCAGTAGTAACATGAACCCATAAAAGATATCCTTTTGACATTGTATTTTGCAGGAACCAGCCAGCAGCCAGCTCCGTATACCCACCTTCTCCAGTCTTCAGGCATGGGCTTTACCGGTGTTGCCTGAAAACCTACTGTTATGGTGCGGCTTTTGTCAATTGTTGCGGGTACCGAGATGAGATTTAACACCAGTGAAAGGGTGTCATCTTCCCTGCTCATCTCCTGAAGGGGCCTTTTATGGTCGGTTATCCAGCCCCTGTCGTTTTCTCCAAAGACTGAAAGACCTCTCTCCTCTGCACCTACCCAGATGTATGGCACGTATGTCCCTATTATTGAGTTCTTACCTGCTTTTGTGCCGTCCCATACTACCCCCTGTCCGTCGGGTACACTGCCTGCATAGTTGAAACGGATACCGTCCGCACAGGTATGCATGAGAGGCATAAGTGGGTTGTAAAGAGGAACCTTAAGATATAGTCTTTCAACCTCCTGTTTGCAGGGTTCAATGGTAAGTGTCCATTTCATCATGCCGTCGTAGTCCCATTCTGCTTTTGCACTTCCCGTCAGAGGACCTGCAGACCATCTTGAACTCATAACTGCGAGGGTATCGGTTGACCTTTCTATTCTGAAAGAACTACCCCTTAAAGTAGTCTCTTTCTTATCAATCAACGCTTTTACCTCCATGGGAGACTTCAGCAGTGGTTTATCAAGACTTGTAACCTGGTCCCAGAGGCACAGTTCATTCATTTTGTGTGTGCGCAGAACCGTACTGATGTCTCTCCCTGAAACCTTTATGGGTGTGAATGGCTTGACAACTATGTTTGACCTGCCCATCTTGTTTCCTTCCCAGTCAAATGTATGTCTGACAAAACCGAAGACTGCAGGGGCTGTCTTTATGCCTTTAAGGTTTACAACTATCTCATACTCACCCTCTTTAAGTGGAGGGATTACCATCTCTGCCGCAGTCTTGTAGTCCTTCAGTTCAGGCATTGCCATCTCTTTTATGGATGACTTCCCGCCTTTGTGCCGGACCGCCAGAACCACCTCTTTCACCTTATCCCTGTTTCCCACAGCCGCAATGTTGACGCGGGCCTTAATGGTGTTGGAATAAGGATAGTATGCATAGTCAAGGGATACCTGTTTTTCAGCATCAGTGTCTATCAGGAAGAATGGTTCAGGCCTTTCAATCTTCCATACGAAGTCACGCAGATAATAGACCTTATTCCCATCAGGAGATGTAACCTTTATTATGGTGTAGATATCCTCCTGTTGAGATGCAGGGCCCTTAAGTTCTATCCTGCGAAGCTCCCCGGGGCTGAGTGTAATCTCTTCTTTCTTTTCGGAGTGTGCGGAGTTTTCCGGCTCTGATTTTGTCAATACTGATACGGGAAGGGGTGAGGAGCCCGGGTTTTTCACGGAAACAAGTATGCCCATTACCTTACTGTCTGGCGGCATCAACTGGTGTACCTGAACGACAGGTGCACCTTCATCAAATGTCACCACAGGCATTGTTTCTGGTGCAAGAAAGGGACCTCCGAGTGGACTCCACTCTGTCTGAACAGTCTGTGCCGTGCGCCTCCAGTTTCTGCATATGCGTATGCCCATAGGGTCATTCAGTTCATCTGCCTTAAGTCCCAGGTCCTTAACCTCAACAGATGCTTCAATGTGCCACCTGTTGTCAATAATCCTGCTGGCTACCTTCCATGTGCCGCGCCATGCCTCCGCCCCCTGGTCAGGTGAATGTTTCATTGTATACATAGCACCTGCTGCATTCATTATTATGTGGTAAAACCTCCGGTTTGCAGGGTCGTTTCTCAACGGGTCAAGTATCAACTCAATGGAGTCATCAAGAAATGCCTCACTTACATTTGTATCGCCTGGCAGGGGGACCGCCCTTTTAAGTATCTGTCCGCCGGGAGGTGTCTCACTTACCATCCCGAAATAGAGTCTTTTGCCGTCACTGCCTACCCAGAAACTGACATCCCCCGATGTAAGTTCTTTACCTCTGCCCAGTCTCTCCATCCGTGATGCCTGTGACCATTCATCATCTTTTATCTCACCATCTATGACAGGGGCCGTTTTCATCAGCGGCAGTCTTACCTCGGGAACGTGCATCTCCTGGCTGGTCAGCCATTGTGCCAGAGATAAAAAAACAAGAAGAGATACCATCCTACGCATAGGGAATCCTCCTTTTTAGCGGGTCAATAATATTGCTAAACTACAGCAACTTAATTATACAGGTTACAGCGGACTGCAAAGATATTCGCAGTATCTAACGGCCGAGACGATAGGGAGCCCCGGGCCACTTCCATGGAAACTGGGTGGGGGCCGTATATATACCTGACGGAAACTGGTTGTGGGACCACCACTCCACATGACCATCTACAAAAAGCATATTTATGCCGCCTGTATGTCTCATGTTGGAAATATGATAAAAAGGACTGCCGTAAACAGCCCCCATATTATATTGCAGGTCACTGTCACCAGCCCACGTGATTTTTTCAGGATACTTTATCCGGGCAAGTTTTGGAAATCCCCCACCGCCAACAGGGTCGTCAATCCAGATATTGACGCCGTAGTGGTGCTGGTTGCTGCCGATGTTATACGGCCTTCTTTCAGAGGGACAATTTCTCACTGCCCACAGTTCCCTCCACTCAGGTATGGCTCTATACTGCCAAAAGTACCTGAAAGGTCCCCCCGAAGGATATAACTTTGTCACCATATATCCATCATAGTTAATACTGTACATCACTACTGTCCAACTGTCAATCAAAGAGTGTCAACGGTTTTGATGAAGTGCTGTTCTTTGATAAATCGGGGAGTTGTTGTGAAAGCAAGTCGTAGAGCGGTTCTTTCTGAAATTGGCTGACGCTCAAAACCTGTAAAATTGTGTAGAGACTTTGCGGGGTTTTTAACCATTTCTTCAAGATAGCCACCAGTATATACACGCAAACGGCAATCCAGACTTGTGTTTTTACTGCATTCTCGGAAGTTCCAAAGAAAGCCTTGATGCGCAGGTGTTGTTTTATCCACTTGAAGAATAACTCTACTCGCCATCGGGCTTTATAAAGAGAAGCAATGGTAAGTGCCGGCAGGACAAAGTTATTGGTAAGAAAGATGAGATATTTTTTAGTATCGGCATCGTAATAAGAAATACGGCGCAGTGGTTCCGGGTAGTCCTTTGTGGTGTTGATACCAGTGATAAAGATGGTTTGGTCTGAGCGTAGCCCTGTGGACTTGTCCACTGGTCTTGAATAGCGACGTTTAGCCGCAAGGTTTCGCTTGGCTCTTGTTACGAAGAAAGCGGAAGATTGATGAATGACGTAAAGCCTTGCAAAATCCGTATAACCACGATCCATTACATAGAAAGAACCAGGCTCAATAATAAGCAGGTCCATGATATTGACATCGTGCACTGCTCCTTCGGTAATGTGAATAAACTCGGGAATACTGCCTCGAAGATTTAAAAGAGTATGAAGCTTAATGGCTGCCTTGGTTTTGCGAAATTTCGCCCAAGGAAAGAGTGAAAGACACAAGTCTATGGTGGTAGAATCAAAGGCGTAGGCAGTTTCTTTCAACTGAACCCCGAAATCCTCATGTATATAAAGCGGGCGGGCTATCTCGATTAAGATTTGGGCAAAATCAGCGTAAATACGCCAATCTCTGGTTTCATTGGCGTAAGCCAGAGTACTGCGGGATATCTTGCCACGAATACCCATGTGGTATAATCTTGGTGTCATTGCTCGAAGGCAAGACTCTATATCTCGCAGGCTTTCTCGATAGGTAAGTTGAGCAAAGGCCATACAAAAAAGCTGGTCCAGACATGAAAATTTTTGAACTTTGTAATCTCCGACGTATCGGTCAACACATTTGTGAAATTCGTGTAAAGGCAGTAATTTCATTAACTGAGCAAAGACAATTTGTCCGGTATACATAGTCCACTCCTTTAGGTTGTTTGTTAGGAATGGTCTATTGTACTGTGAGTTGAAGTCGTTTACAAGAAAAAAGGGGTTGGAAGGCAAGCGTAGCAAGCGTTTTCACGATTTTCGTCATTCAACAGTTGGACAGCAGTGATATGAAACTTAAAAATGGGAGGAACATAAAATGGCAGAAAAAAAATCTGATATGAGAGAGAAACTCAGCAATGAAGAAATAAACTTGCTCTTGATTGGAGGGAGGGCAAAAGATG
>CAYORP010000015.1:0-6197 GCA_964406415.1 uncultured bacterium | reverse complement strand
CTATCCTCTCCCCTAAGGGGGGAGGGGGTGGAGCAGGGCAGGCTGGCGTGGAATGTACAGATGAAAAAGGTGATGCTTGCATCGGTAGATTTTCCTCCGCATACAGACGGAGTGAGTACATTAAGTGGGGAACTTGCACACTATTTTTCTGAATTTGGGATTGATACTGTTTGTATAGGACCCAGAAGTGTAAAAGACAGAGGGTATGATGTTAAAGAAAAATATAAAATTTATAGGTTCCCGGGCTATGAACTTGGATATTTAAGGTTCTTCACTTTTGCTTTTGTCTTTATGTATGTTTTTTTGAAACACAGACCATCAAAAATATTTGCGATGAATATAGGTTATGCTGGTTTGTTGTGTTATCTTCTAAGTTTCCTATTCAGATTTAACTACTACCTTTGGGGATACGGCTATGAGTTTGAGAAGGTGAGAAAAGGGTTTTTGAAAGGCCTCTACGTAAGGATTTACGACAGAGCAGAGAAGTTGTTTCCCATCAGTTATTTCGTACAGGACCATCTTGTGCGGTATGGGGTGAAGAACAGGATGGAAATAATTCATCCAGGCACTGACCCGGATAGATTTTATCCGCTGGATATACCTGAAGATTTTCTGAAAGAACAGGGATTAGAATTTCTCAAGGGCAAAAAAATTATCCTGTCTGTCGGCAGGCTGGTGAAAAGGAAAGGTTTTGATAAGGTGATTGAGGCACTGCCTATAGTTCTGAAAGAATTGCCAGAGACATATTATCTCCTTGCTGGAGAGGGACCAATGCATAGGGGACTGGAGAGTCTTGCAAGAAAATGGGGTGTTACAGAAAAGGTGGTTTTTCTCGGCAGGCCTTCTGAACTGATATATTTTTATAACCTGTGCGATTTATTCATAATGCCCAGCAGGGAACTGAAAGACAAAGGAGATGTGGAGGGTTTCGGTATTGTTTATCTGGAGGCAAATGCCTGCAAAAAACCTGTTATTGGAGGAGATTCAGGAGGGGTGAGGGATGCAGTTATTGATGGATATAATGGTCTAATTGTTAATCCTGAAAGTGTAGAAGAAATAGCAGGAGCAACAGTAAAAATTCTGAAGGACAAGGTTCTCGCACAAAGATTTGGAGAAAATGGGTATAACAGGGTAATAAATGAACTTAACTGGAGGAACTTTGCACTGAAGGCGATGGAAGGAATAGGAATAACCCCTCACTTTGGGACTCTTTCACTCTCACCCGGACCCCCTCCCCTCAAGGGGGAGGATGAAGAGAAAAAGGAGCCGGGGAGTACAGGAGAAGAGAAATGAAGGTGGTGGTTTTTACACGGACGTGGAGAATTTCTCCCGGCATTGTTCTTGGATCCCTGCTTGATAAAGGTGTTAACATAGAAGGGGTATTTCTTGAGGACAGGATGGAGATGGTTCTTGCCGGTGCCGAAAAAAAGGTGTATGTGAGCAAGTTATGGGGTTTCATAAAAAGATACGGATTGGTTTATATACTTGAAAAAGTATGGGAGATGGTACTTATAAAACTGCACTATGTTGTGAGGAGATTTTTGAATCCATGGGCAGGAAGATTGTTTTATTCTGTGGAAGAGGTCACACTTTATCATCCGTTAAATGTTTTCAGGGTGCCTTCACACAATTCTCAGGAGACATTAAAACTCCTTGAAGAGATTAAACCGGATGTGCTGGTTACCGTAAATTCAAGGATTTTGAAAGAGGATGTTCTAAAAAGAGTGAGGTGGGCTATAAATCTTCACCTTTCCGCACTACCAAAATACGGCGGGATGGATTCAATCTTCTGGGCTCTTTACCACGGAGAGAAAGAGATAGGTGTAACGGTTCATTTGCTTGAAAGCAGACTTGATGCAGGTGGTATTATTGAACAGGGTTTTATACCGGTGGAAAAAGGCGATACTGAGAGAAAATTGTATTTTAAGGCACTTGATAGTGGGAAGGAACTGGTTTATAAAGCACTGAAAAAGATAGAAGACGGTAATGTGGAGACAAAAAGGCAGGGGAAGGTAGAATATTTTGGGATACCCACGAAGAAGGAGAGGATGGAACTGAAGAGGAGCAAAGCCCTTTCACCCCCACCTAACCTCCCCCCCTCAAGGGGGAGGGATTGAAGAAAACAAGGGGGAGGGAGAATAGGACTCGGAAATCAAAATGAAGATTGTGCATATCATCACAAGGATGTGCCAGGGAGGTGCTCAGGAGAATACCTATCTTACTGTTAAAAACCAGATGTCAAGGGGGTTTGAGGTTGCCCTTATAACCGGGTCTGTAGGTAAAAATGAGAAAAAACTGAAGCATTCACTTGACGGGATAAACCTGTTTTTTATACCTGAACTTGTCAGGGAGATAAACCCTGTTAAGGATGTTATCGCTTTTTTGAAGATACTGCGTATACTTCAAAAAGGCAGGTATGAGGTTGTACACACGCATATATCAAAAGCAGGGGTTCTGGGAAGGATTGCCGCTAAGGCTGCAGGAGTGCCTGCTGTTGTCCATACCCCCCACGGTAATGTTTTTTACGGCTATTTCTCAAAACTCCATACTGGGATTTTTGTACTCATAGAAAGGATGCTTATCTCTTGTACGGATAGAATCATCACAATAACTGAGAACTGTAAAAATGAGTATATTTCCAGAAGTATCGGCAGAGATTCTAAGTATGTTATGATTCCCAGCGGAGTGGAGGAAGAAAGATATGACAGGACAATGTTTCAGAGGGAAAAAATATTCAGGAAACAAATGGGCATACCTGAAAACGCCTTTCTTGCAGGATGCGCCGCAAGACTTGTCCCCATTAAGGGAATAAAATATCTTATTGAAGGAATGAAATTTCTTGATGACTCATTCTATCTGGCTATAGCAGGTGACGGGGAAGAAAGAGATACTCTGGAAAGTCTTGTCAGGGAAAGGGGTCTTGATAAAAGGGTGATATTTCTCGGTATGCTAAAGGACATAAGGCAGTTTCTTTCAGAACTGGATGTGTTCGTGCTCCCGTCCTTAAATGAAGGGATGGGCAGGGTTCTTGTGGAGGCATCTCTGATGGGTGTGCCGTGCGTAGGGAGTGACGTAGGTGGAATACCAAATGTTATAATAGATGGAGAAACAGGGTTTCTTGTTCCACCAAAAGATGGTAAAAAAATTGCAGAAAGATTAAAATATATAAAACAAAACTCGGAGCTCAAAGAAATTATAGGTAAAAAGGCAAGGGAGTATGTAAAAGAAAAATTCGGGGCAAAGAAGATGTACTGCAGTATTGAGAAACTTTACAGGGAGATACTGGAAAGGAAGGGCAAATGGAAAGGTTAGAAGAGTTTTTCTGGAGCAGACAGAGGTTACTCGTTATATCTCCTCATGCTGATGATGAAACATTTGGATGCGCGGGGACGATGGCAAAGGTTAAGTCTTATGGAGGCAAGGTTTATGTTATTCTTGTTTCAGTAGGAACTGTGGTTCAGTTTACACCCGCAGGTGTAAAGAAGATATCCGGTGGTGTAAGGGAGAAAGAATTTACAGATGTTATGAGGTTTCTCAAGGTTGATGACATTGATATTCTTTACAAAGACGCAGAGACCCATATGAGACTGGATGCTATGCCGAGGAGGGAACTTGTTGAAAGGTTTGAGACAGGTTCCAAACTCTCACTGCAAAAACTGAATCCTACGATGATTGCACTGCCTGCGATTTCTTATAATCAGGACCATGAGGCAGTATTTAAGGCGGGGTTTACCGCCTGCAGGCCGCACATCCGGGACATAAAGTCATTCCAGAGGATAGTTGTGGGGTATGACAACCCTGCTATCTCATGGAGTCTTGAGAGGGAAAAGTTCCACCCGAACTTCTATGTTGACATCTCCCGGCATCTTGAGACAAAACTTCAGGCTGTTTCAATGTACAAGACGCAGGAAAAGCCTTCCACGCATCATGCAAGCATTGAAAGTATAGAATATCTTTCAAAGGTAAGAGGCAGGGAGATTTCGGTTGATGCGGCGGAGGCATTTGTCAGTTACAGGTTTGCAATCTGAAATGAAAATAGCGATTCACCAGTCACACTATCTGCCGTGGCTGAGGTACTGGGCAAAGGTTGCATATGCGGATGTTTTTGTGCTCCTTGACGACGTGCAGTTTACCAAGAATGACTGGCAGAACAGGAACAAGATAAAAGGTCCGACGGGAGAGATAGTTCTGACCGTACCGGTATACCAGAAACTCGGACAGAAGATTTCGGATGTATTGATAGACAACAAGAGAAACTGGGCGCGCAAGCACCTGCAGAGTATAATTCTTTCATACGGGAAGTCGGATTTTTTCTCCGAGCACATCTCTTTTTTTGAGTATGTCTACGGCAGGCATTGGGAAAAACTCATTGATATCAATAACGGAATGTTCAGTTATCTTAAAGACGCCCTGAGTGTAAAAACAGAAATAATCAGAGGTTCCGAACTCAAAGCCGAGGGTGAAGGTTCCCTGAGACTTGTAAATATATGCAGAGCACTGGGAGGGACAGTCTATCTTACCGGCAGGTATGCCTCTGAGGTATACCTTGACAGAAAACTTTTTCAGAAAACAGGAATAGAGATAGAGGAACAAAGATGGGAGTGTCCTGTTTACAATCAGTTGTTTGTCAGCCAGGGTTTTATTCCAGACCTTTCCATCATTGACCTTCTGTTTAACTGCGGAGGGAAAAGTCTTGACATTCTGATGAATAAAAATGGATAAGAACCTTTACGCCTTTCTTGAAAAAGGTATTGAACGTCCTGATTTCACGGTGGATGAGTTTGAAGATAGGGTTGCAAAGTATATAGGTGTTAGGTATGTACTTGCGGTTGAAAGCGGAACTGCGGCTTTGCATCTGGCTCTTCTTTCTATCGGTGCGGAAAAGGCGGACAGGGTCATCATACCTGATTTTGTCTGTGCGGCGCTTCTCAATGCCGTGAGATATACGGGTGCAGAGCCTGTTATTGCTGATGTTGAGGATGATTTTAATATCGGAGCCGATATGGTAAAAAAGACACTGAAGGTGAAAAAAGCAAAAGCGGTGGTGGTTGCACATATGTTCGGGAAAAACTGCAGTATTGACGAAATGTCAGGTCTTGGTGTCCCCCTGATAGAAGATTTTACCTTTACGGCTGGCGGTGACTATAAAGGGAAAAAGTCAGGCAGTTTCGGCGATATCAGCATATGTTCACTCAGCAGAACCAAGGTTTTTACTGCTCAAAAGGGTGGAGTCCTGCTTACAAATAACAGAATTTTTTATAAGAGGGCAAAGGAATTATCATACTACGACAAAAAGGATGAATATCATACCTGTTTCAACTACAGGATGAGTGGACTTACAGCCGCACTCGCTTTATATTCATTGAAAAAGTTTCCCGTATCCATTGAAAAGAGGAAGAAACTTGCTGAGGTTTATTACCGTATACTTACGGGTGTCAGAGGTTTGAAACTTCCTGTCAGGACAGATGACCATATATATTCCAGGTTTGTCGTGACAGGCGGTGAACCCTTGAGGAAGAAACTTGTCATATCCGGAATAGATGCCCGGAAACCGGTTTATAAACTTCTGCACAGGTACCTTTCTCTTGCCGATGGTGTTTTCCCTGTGAGCACCAGTCTGTATAAAAATTCCTTCTGCCTGCCTCTTTACCCATGGATGTCTGAAAAGGATGTAGAAAGAATATCAACAGTGGTCAGGTCTCAACTTTTGACAAAAAAGGGGGAAGTGGCAAATGCATAGTTACATAATACCCTTTTCAGTCGCCTTTTTTTCCTCATTTCTTTTTACCCCCTTGATGATAAAAATTTCGCGTCTCCTGAATGTTTTTGACCATCCCGATAAAAGGAAGATGCACAGGGTTCCTACTCCTTTGCTTGGCGGTGTAGCTATATTTATTGCATTTAATCTTGGAGTATTGTCTTCTATGGACTACAACGTTCCACTTAAGGGAATAGTTTACGGTGGGACAATTATTTTTTTGATGGGACTTCTGGATGCCTTTTACCCTGTTTCTGCGAGATACAGGCTGCTTGGTCAGATACTCAGTTGTGTTATATTGATTGTATCGGGTGTATATCTCAGGATTTTCCCTTTTCTCTGGCTGAATTTCCTGTTCACGCTATTGTGGGTTGTAGGCATTACCAACGCCTTGAACTTCCTTGATAATATGGACTGGCTTGCCTCCTCTCTGGTAATG
>CAYORP010000014.1:0-7824 GCA_964406415.1 uncultured bacterium | reverse complement strand
AAAATGCAGAAAATAAAATTCAATAAGAAAATTCTCATAATCGGCTACGGCTCGGTCTCCCGTTGTACCCTCCCGATTCTCTTAAAACACATAGATGTCCCCTGCAGAAATATCACAATCATAGACTTTGAAGATAAGAAAAAAGCACTGAAGAAGTGGACTGCAAAAGGCATAAAATTCTCGCGTGAAAAGATAACCCCTTCAACCCTGAATAAAATTCTCTCAAGGCACCTTGAAAACGGCGGGCTTCTTATAGACCTCGCATGGAACATAGAATGCGGGGATATGATAAACTGGTGCCATAATCACAATGTACTTTATATGAATACCTCAGTTGAGGAGTGGGACTCACTGGGAGACATCTTCAAGAAAAGCCCCTTTGAGAAGTCCCTTTATTTCAGACAGATGAAACTCCGCAATCTGACAAAGAACTGGGGTAAAAACTCAACAACAGCGGTTGTTGACCATGGTGCAAATCCGGGACTGATTTCACACTTCACAAAACAGGCACTCGTTGACATAGCCCGCAGGCTGACAAGAGACAAAAAGGTTACTGTATCTGAAGGGAAAAAGATTATACATCTTCTTGAAAACAGAGACTTCGCAAGACTTGCGATGACACTGGGAGTGAAGGTCATACACTGCAGTGAAAGGGACACGCAGATAACGAATAAACCCAAGAGGGTGAACGAATTCGTGGGCACATGGAGTATAGAAGGACTCAGAGAAGAAGGAACCGCCCCTGCCGAAATGGGCTGGGGCACTCATGAGAAACAACTCCCCAAAAATGCGTCTGTTCCCCCTTACGGACCAAAAAACCAGATATTTCTCGCACAGATGGGCATCAATACCTGGGTGCGTTCATGGATACCCGAAGAAGAAATCATCGGTATGGTGATAAGACACGGCGAAGCCTTTGGAATCTCCGACAGGCTTACCGTCAGGGAAAAAGGCAAAATTATATACAGACCCACTGTTCACTATGCCTATATGCCCTGTCATGAAACACTTTCATCCCTTTATGAACTCAGGTGCCGCAACTACGACATGCAGCCTGATTTGAGAATCCTGGCGGATTATGAAATCACTTC
This sequence comes from uncultured bacterium, assembly GCA_964406415.1. Classification (GTDB taxonomy): domain Bacteria; phylum Ratteibacteria; class UBA8468; order B48-G9; family JAFGKM01; genus JAFGKM01. The sequence continues at coordinate 6,733 of CAYORP010000014.1, read as the reverse complement.
AGGAGCAGACATTCTCGGGGCACTGGTAATGGGGCACAAATACAATGCCTGGTGGACAGGAAGCATCCTTGACATAAAGGAGGCAAGAAGACTGGCGCCAAGACAGAATGCAACCACCATACAGGTGGCGCTGGGAGTGGTCAGTGCGGTAATGTGGATGATTGAGAATCCTGAACAGGGGTTGTGTCTTCCGGATGACCTGCCGTATGACTACGTTCTTAAGATAGCAAAGCCGTATCTGGGCAGATTTGTTTCAAGACCATATGACTGGACACCACTGAAAAACAGGAAGGTTTTCTTCATGGAAAATCCCGAATCTAAACCGGATAAATCCGACACCTGGCAGTTTAAAAACTTTCTTTTCGTCCCATAAAGAGAAAAAAGATGGCATATACGTTGACAGCGGAAACAAAAAGTGCGGTTCTTCAGAAGATAGCAAGGTCAAGGGGAACCCCTGTTTTTGTAATAGATATTGAGCAGGTGAAAAAAAATTATAACAGGTTTAGAGAAAACCTGCCTGACGTACAGGTCTATTATGCCGTCAAGGCAAATTCAGACCCCCTGATTGTAAAAACGCTTTTTGATATGGGAGCCAGTTTTGACGTGGCATCCCTGCCTGAATTTCACCTGGTACGAAAAAATTTAATAAATCTTTTACCATCAGAACAGCAGGACTTTATCTGGGAAAAAATAATCTACGCACACCCTATCAAGATGATAAAAACACTGCATGAACTTGAGCCGTACAAACCACTTATGACCTTTGATAGTTTTGATGAACTGGACAAGATAAAAAAACACTGCCCGAGTGCGGGAATTGTTCTCAGATTGGAGGTCCCGAACAGGGGTTCAGTGGTAGACCTTTCTTCCAAGTTCGGAGCAAGTACCGAGAATGCAGTTGACCTTGCCGTGAAGGCATTTGAGATGGGGTTTCTGGTGGAAGGTTTAAGTTTTCACGTAGGAAGTCAGTGTACAAACTTCAATAATTACAAAAACAGTCTGAATTTTGCGGCAGAGGTATTTGATGCAGTCAGCAAAAAGGGCTACAGCATACAAAATTCAAAAACCGGTAAAAGGATTCTTGATATCGGCGGAGGTTTCCCTGCAGAAGAGTATGGAGAAAACGTAACCCCGTTTGAGGAAACTGCAAGAAAACTGAAGGATGAGATGAAAAAACTCTTCCCTGAAAATATAGAGTTCATTGCAGAACCGGGAAGATTTCTCGTCGCCAATGCATGTACACTCGTTGTAACAATTATAGGAAGGGCATTCAGACACGGGGAAATATCCTACTACATAGACGACGGCATATACGGAACCTTTTCCGGACAGGTATTTGACCATCAGATATATCCACTCAAGGCATTCAAGGAAGGAGAGAAAGAAAAATGCACCATTTTTGGTCCAACCTGCGATGGTTTTGACACCGTATCACCGAGTACTAATAACAAAAGATATCCTTATGGACTTTTGCCGAGGATGGAACTTGGGGAACTACTATATGCAGAAAATATGGGGGCGTATACACTTGCATCTGCAACGAATTTCAACGGATTCCCTAATGCAAAGACAGTATATGTGAACAACTGATACACGGCCCCCTCACCCCTTTTTCTAAAGGGAAAATTAAAGACCCCCTCACCTTAATCCTCTCCCCTCGGGGAGAGGGGTGTCGATGCGATGAGTAAAGAGCATCGTATGACACGCCCGTCGAGTCGGTGAGACGGGTGACCGAAGCCCGAAGGGCAAGACGGGTGAGGGGAAAAGGCAAGGGAAAGGAGACAGATTATATGGTGCCAATTTATGAAAGTTCTGATTCTCTGGGAGCAATGCTACGCAACGCATCTATACAGTTCAAAGACAAGACCGCGGTAATTTCTCAACAAACCTCATTCTCTTATGCACAGATTGAATCTTTCTCCAACCAGGTCGCTGATTTTCTCAGGGAAAAAGGTATAGGCAGAGGCAACAAAATAGGTCTTTACTGCATAAACTCGCCGTGGTTTGTGATTACATACTTTGGAGTTCTTAAAACCGGTGCAACAGTTGTACCCGTTAATCTTCTGTTCAGTGCTGAAGAAATCCAGTATATACTTTCTGATTCCGAGTCAGCAGGAATCTTCTATTTTGAGGGCTTTGAGAATAACGTCGCACAGATAAAGGACACACTGCCCGGCCTTCGTTTTCTCGTTGCCGTTAATAAACCGGGCATACCGGATGCCACATCTCTTGCTGAAATACTGAAACGAGGGAAGACTGATTTCGCCATACCCGAGATTGACCAGAATGAAGACTTAGCGGCAATCCTGTACACATCAGGTACCACAGGAAGCCCGAAAGGTGCAATGCTCACGCACCACAACCTGCTCTTTAATGTGAACTCCATCCTGCAGATTCTGAACGTAGATGAAAAAGACACATTTCTTACCGTACTGCCTATGTTTCACGCCTTCGGTGCAACAGCCGGAACCATCACCCCCCTGGCTGTAGGAGCAACTATCTCTGCAGTGCCAAAGTTTATACCAGACCTTGTGGCACAGATAATCAAAGAAACAAAATCCACGATTTTCCTGGGAGTCCCATCAATGTACAGACTCTTTCTGGGATTACCTGATAAACACATACCGGACTTTTCCTCACTGCGTTTTTGTATATCAGGAGGGGATGCGCTCCCTGCCGATGTGATGGAGCAATTTGAGAAAAAATATAACAAACTTATCTATGAAGGCGACGGCCCGACTGAATGTTCCCCTGTTACCGCTGTCAATCCAATAGGCGGCAAACGTAAACCCAACTCCATCGGAAAGGCACTGCCGGGAGTGGAGATGAAGATTGTGGATGGAGATGGCGTAGAAGTAAAACTGAAGGAGGTCGGTGAGATAGTGGTAAGGGGTGAAAACGTTATGAAGGGATATTTTAAAAGACCTGAAGAGACAAGGGAATCGTTCTTCGGAGAGTGGTTCCGCACCGGAGACCTCGGCTATACAGATGAAGAAAACTACTTTTACATCGTTGACCGCAAGAAAGATATGGTTATCGTCAACGGGATGAATGTGTATCCAAGAATGGTGGAGAATGTTATCTTAAAACATCCTGCAGTGTTAGAAGTAGCAGTGGTCCCAGAACCGCATATTCTACATGGCGAGGTTCCGAGGGCGGTTATTATACTGAAACCCGGGGTAAAGACGACAAAAAAGGAAATACAGAGTTTTTGTTCAAAACACCTCGGAAGGCACGAAATACCACGCATTGTTGAGTTCGTCCCCGAACTACCGAAGACACCAACAGGTAAGGTACTGAAACGTCTGCTCAGGTCAGGTAGAAAACCACTCTACTGAACAGTTTTTTCAAAAAAGGAGAATTATGGGAAAAAAGAAAAGGTTATACGGGGCGAAACTGCCTGTTATCACGAGAGGTAAATTTATACGGCTCTTGCTCTTCGTAATACTTACATCTCTCGGGTTTACCCTTAACAGGTATGTTCCGGCGATACAGGCCTTCGGATGGGGATTTGCCTTTGGAATGGTATGTATGGCTGCTCTCACAGGCTGATATCCTCATTCTAAAGTACCCGGCAGAATGGAAAAACATCCTTAATATCTAATCCTTTCCTGTAACTGCTGCAAGCAGGCGGGTTATCTCTTTAACAAGAACATCCCCTGTCTCCCTGGTAGAAATCCATCCTGTTTCATATCCTCCGACAGTAAATGCCTCAGCAGTTGGTATATAAAAAGGGTCTGCCCCGCAGGTAGTCCCAATAATGGTCAACTCTGCTTCTGTCCGTCTTTTTATACGCTCCCCCAATTCGGTAAACAGTTCTCCCGGCGTAAACCCAAAGACAAGTCCGTTAAGAGCCACCGCGTTTATCCTTACAGGGTAATTAGAATCAACCATTTTTCTGGAAATGATGTATTTCCTCAGTGCAAGTCTGGGATCTGCACCGCTTCTCTTCCACTCCTGCAGGGCTTCATTTGCAACTCCCAGTCTTTTTTCAACATTACCTGCCTCCGGTTGTACGGGAATAAAAGTCTCTTTTTGAAGACTCTTAAAATACTCTACCTCCTGAGTTTCAATCTGTCCGAGTCTCTTCAGCACTTCCCCCGCCAGTATCTGCCCCATCCTTCTGGCATCTGCAATGCGGTCATCAGGGTTAAAAGAATCACCGCGCACGTATTTCCCCGGATTTATATCACCCGAACAGCCGTGAAGAAAAAGACTTATACCTCCGTAATACCTTTCAATGATATCAGAGGCAAAACCAGGGAAGTCCGCAGAACAAACACTCGGGGAATCCCCTCCTGCTGACGAGGGATGACATGCATAATTGTAGATTGTTGCTATCGGCCTGTCCTCATTATCAAAAAACCCCACTACACCCACCTCAGGGTCAATATGTCCCTGTGGAAGTTTTCTCATCTCCTCACTTGGACGCGACCCCCTCCAGAAAAACCTTCCGTCATCAGTTAATATTCGTCGGCTGGATGCAATACCTTCTTCTATCGCTCCTCTTCCGTATCCGATTTTAGCAGACTTCAATCCGTTAACCGCAAGACATATGGAAGAAGCCACCTTCCGCATAACGTTGCGGATATAGTCCATATCAAAGGCAATGTCGTTAATCTGGAAGATATCATAGGCGGGTTCATATTCAATAAAACTGTCGCTGTGCTGGTGGGTATTGTGCAGAATAATATCCTGTACCGGTACAGGCAGCATCTCACGTGCGATTACTCTTATGCTTTCCATGTTGCACTGCTGAAAAGCGGCAACATCCATACTAGTTAATGTAGAGGTGTGTATTCCATCGGAAAGCGCTATGGTTCTGGCATACAACGGGTGACGAATATCATTTATTCTTGCGCGGGCATCTTTAAGATGCCAGACCCTCGTGGGAGAACCGTAGTTCGGGGTTATATCCACCTTGCTCACACCTACCTTTAACTGTAGAGCAGACATTTTCTCTTCTCTCCTCAAATCCCCCTTTTCCCCCTTCGGAAAAGGGGGGTGCGGGTGGATTTCCATAGGTTCATCCTTCTTACATAAGTTTCCTTCTATCTACCTTTGTAATACCATAATTTCCTGTCCCACCCGTAAAAACATTCAAATTCCTGTCTCGGAGACTTAACCAGAGGCATCATCTTCTCTGTTTTCTTCTCCATATCGTATATAAGCAGTTTCAGTTTCTTCCTTCTCTGTGCCTGATTTATAAACATCTGAAATTCAGCAAGCGTAAGAGGACCCACATTACCAAGCCATGCGCCCAGTGAGTAGTATCTTAAATCAAGCCATATCCACTGGTTCAGTCCCTCATCAAAAATTTCAGTCGTCCCGTGACAGATACCTCCCTGTACCTGTATATTCATTTTTTCACACTTGATGGAATTATCACGGTTAAAATATATTTCACTGAGGCCGCAACTGCGGGCCGGGATACCAAGGGCATTGCAGGCGCAGGCAAAGATAGCCGAAAAATTTGAGCAGTAGCCCGTATCTTTACCGGAAACCATCCTTTCGTACTGTTTAAACGGGGACACCTTCATTGCATCTGAGGGAAAACCACTGTGAGGCCATAGGTCATGCATCAGAGACTTTGCAAGAATTTTAGATTTCTCATAATTGGTCTTTCCGCGTTCTATCAGTTTACCCCACTTTTTTAAGGCAAACTCTTTTTCTTTCGGGGTAGGTTTTTTTACTATCCAGTCAGATATTGCACCTGTTCTGATATTCAAAATAGGTTTGGTCCTGATAGAAATAATATGGGGATGACCGGTCATCTTCCTTGCCTTATAAAATTCCGTTGATGAATACATTATATTTATTTTATAGGTTTCAGATATATTTCTATCCTTGAAAACAGGTTTTAATTTATACTCAATGTTCTGTTTCTGGTCATTATTGGTAAACCTGGCAATAATTGTACTATTCAACAGTTTACGGAAACCTTCGTATTTCGTTGAACAGAGAAAATATGAAACCTGGTCAGATGGCGAAAAGAATTTAAGTTTAATCCCCATTTCCTTGCCCGGCAGTTCCTTTATTGACTTAATCGCAACCGTCTCCCTGCCGTAATAAACATCATAGTAGTTTTTTGGTGTAATCGCAAGATTTTTCGTTTCCATCCTTTCCTCCTGATAGTCTGTAGTTCAATTGTATTGAAGAATTTATCACAAATCTCTAAAAATTGCTACAGTAACGTTTATCTCGTTGCCTCATTAATATTTCTATGCGAAAGGGGGTTCATTTTTAGGCCTTTTTTTTCTATCATAAAGCGGTTTTTTAATAGCCATATTATACAGACTACCCTGCAGTTGAGCAATCTCTCTTTTAATCTGCACCGGATTAAGAGAGGAATATAATTTCTTGAGGTTTCGTTTGATGCCCTTGGAGACGCTTTTACACTTCATAATACGATGGTAAGGTGTTTTGGGGTCATCATATTTTTTTATCACCTTACTGCCAATGCGTACTTTTTCTTTGCATTTCATTTACTGCCGAAATAGACATAAGCTTCTTGCTCTCTTACTCTTTCCCTTCTTACCTGCTGTCTGATATCTCCTTACCGCTATCTTACTTATCCTTTACTCATTTTCAAATCTAACTCCTTCTCTATTTTATCCACCCCCTTTTTATCATTTAGAGGTGAATATTTTCCTATAGATTTTATTAATGAGACAACGATTCCATTTCAGATAGATTTTTAATGAGGTAATTCGTCCACTTGACAGATTTTTTT
>CAYORP010000013.1:0-3570 GCA_964406415.1 uncultured bacterium | reverse complement strand
AGACCTTCCCAGGTAGCGCACCCGCTTAACAACAAACTGGCTACTGCTACTACCATAAATCCTTTCATTAGTTTCATTTCTCGTTCCTCCTTGTCCTGTCCCTCGGCTTTTTCAAAGAGAGGGGTTTTGATTTTATCACTGTTATGTCTACCTTCTTTACCGCCTCAAGGATGCGGGATGAACTGAATGTTCTTCCCACACCCTTGTGCATGCACATTCTCATTTTTTTACATTATCCGTAACATTGACCTGCACCTTCCGGGCGAACGGATAGTTATCCTTTTCAACCTGAATCTCGCCTATCGCATCCGTTATGAACCTGCTTTGCGAAATCCCGTTATTCAGCAACCATTCACTTACGGTGTTCACCCGTCGCTGGGAAAGTCTCTGGTTGTAATCTCTCGTGCCTTCCGGTGACGCCGAACCTGTCAGAAGAACCTTGACTTCCGGATTATCTTTCAGTACTTCCAGGTTCTCTCTAAGTCTGCTTTCCGCAAGAGGCGTCAGACTTGAACGGTCGTAATTAAAAAAGATATCCATCAATTTCACGGTTTTCACCTTATCGACAGGTCTGTCAACATAGACTATCTTCTCCACCGGCTTCTCCACGATTTTCTCTACAGGCTTTTCCTCTATCTTATCCACGTAGACTATTTTTTCCACCGGTTTCTCTACGATACGGTCCTGATAAACGATTTTTTCCTTGGGAGCCGGAGCGGGTACCTGCTTTACGGGTTCAGGTGTAAGTTTTTGCATCCCTACGAATACAAAACCCCTGTTTCCCCACTGGTCATTCTCCTGTTCTTCAGGTGCGTTGTCCGGCATCCACCACAGTCCCGGCATTGACGAGTCATACACCGGAGCCCGCATTGCACCAGATTCACCATACCATGAAAAATCTTCCGACAGCTGATAATTATCAGCGGTCTCCGCGCAAACACCGCCTGCGAAAAACAGAATACTTAACATCCCGAGCAGAATTGCTCCATTCATTACTTTACCTTTCATACTTGCCTCCTTTGTTTTTCATGCAGGGGAAATCCCTGCACTATTCTTTACATTCATTATACTGGATTTGGCACAAGTGGTAGAGTGGTTATTGCCGCTTCTTCCTGACCGAAAGCCACTACCTGAAAAACAGGATTAAAAGGATTTTGCGGAATGGAATTAACCCTCAGAGAGTTTTTATCTTCTCAAGCAGGGTGTCCATAGAAAAGGGTTTCTTAAGAAAATCGGCGACCAGGGAGGAAATGTTTTCATCCTTGATTAATTGCTCAATAAGCGGATGGGCTGTAATGATGACAACTGCGGCTTCAGGCAGGATTGTTTTTATTTTCTTCAGAAGAGTAAAGCCGTTCGCGTTGGGAATTTTAACGTCTAAGAGAACGATGTCATAATGATTCTGTCCGACAAGTTCCATTCCATGGATGCCGTCCAATGCATATTCTACACAATAGCCTTCCTCTTTCAGACAGGATGCCAACTCATCACACAATCGCCGGTCGTCTTCAACGAGCAGTATTCTTTTTGACATTTTTATTTTTTACCGGCAACACAACCGTAACCGTTGTTCCTTTGCCTTTTTCGCTCTCTATCTTTATTTTTCCTTCATAGAGATTGATAATTTGATTACATACGGTAAGACCAAGTCCGGTGCCTTTTGACTTTGTGGTGAAGAAAGGATTCCATATCTTTTCAATATCTGCCGGATTTATCCCTGCCCCGGTGTCTCTGAAGGAAATTTTCAGAAATGCGCCGTCACAAAGCTCGCCCTTTATTTCGATGGTTCCTTTCCCGTCTGCAACAGCATCGTAAGCGTTGTTGAGTATATTGGAGAAGACTTCCTTCATATGCATGGGGTCCGCCTCGAAAGAAAAATCCTTGAGGGTTGCTATCTTCGTGACGACGGATACATCCTTTTCCTTAAATTGCTGTTCTGAGACCGAAATGCATTCTAAAAGAATATCATGAAGATTTATATTTTTACGCTCGGGCATTCTGATTCGTGAATAGAACAATAGGTTATTGATAATCTGACTGCTCTCTTCAATCACTCCTTCTATGTTTGTCAGGTGTTGTTCTATGCGCGCATCCTGCATCTTTTTCCTGATGTTATACACGGCTATTTTTATAGTCGCCAGGGGATTCCGCAACTCGTGTGCAACCGTCGCCGCCAATGTTCCAATATCTGCAAGGTGCTTCGCTTTTTCCAGTTTCCTTTCGGATTCCAGCAACTCCATAGTTCTTTCTTCAACCATCTTCTCAAAAGATACCTTGTCTCTCTTGAGTATGGCTTCGGCTTTCTTGCGCTCGGTAATATCCCTGACATTGCACTGGATAACCTTCTTGTGGTCAACCCTGTATACGTTGCTGACGAACTCCACCTGGATGTGCCTGCCGTCACGGGTTTCAATAGGCAAATCCTCGTACCGGACATATCCGTCCTTCTGCAATCTTGAGAATCTGTCCCTGCTTGCTTCAATGTCTTTGAACGGACCTATCTCCCAGAGTTTTTTCCCAAGGAATGCTTCATGAGAATAACCAAGCATCGCAGTCAAAAAAGGATTGACATCCGTTATCAGTCCGGTCTCCGCATCCAGTATCAGTATCCCGTCCTGCGCAGTTTCAAAGAGCCGCCGGTAACGGGTTTCTGAAGCCTCAAGCGCCTGTTCCGTTTTTCTCCGTGCGGTGTCATCCACACAGTAGATGCGGATGCGTTCTATAACCGGGAAATATGCAAATGTCTGAATAAAGTACTTATCGCCCACGGCTATCTCGCGGGTGTGGACGCTTTTCTTCTCTTCGGATGTAAGGATGTTGATTACGGGTTTCAGGGCGACGAAGAACGGATGTTCCGCATGATGGTTTTTCGTGTCGGGAAACAGATTTCTTGCCGCGGGGTTGATATAGGTGATGTTGCCCATTGTATCTATTTCAACAACGGGATTGGGGTTTAACTCCGAAAAAGAAGCGAGACGAATGAGTTCCTTCTCCTCTTGACTGTTCGCAGGTCTGTCCTGCCGGATGCTCACAACTACCTCCTCCCGGTTGTCTTTCTTCGGTAACCGGACGGTGTGAAACGTGTTCTCTTCTTGAATTGCCTCGTGAACGATTCGCTGTTTGCATATCCCAGTTTCCAGGCAATCTGGTCTACGTTGAGAGAGGACTCCTCCAAAAAATCCTTTGCTTTTTCCATTTTAATGAGCAGCACATAATCTTGGAACGCCATCCCTGTTTCCTGCTTGAATATTCTGCTCAAATACTTCGGACTCAGGTAAACTACGCCGGTTGTGTCTTTCAGAGAGATTTTTTTAAAGCAGTTTCTTTGCACAAAACGCTTTACCCGTTCGATTTTGTCTTTACTGCTGCTTATATCCATATCGGGTATGCCTCTTCGTCTTTCAAGTATCTTCTCAATAACTTCCCGTGTCGCGTCAATGTTCAAAGGTTTTTCAATGTAATCATCCGCGTGCTTCCGGAAAGTTTTGAGAATAATTTCTTTTGAACCATAGCCGGTCTGGATGATGATTCCAATGTCGGAATTTGTCTTTCGTATCTTCTCCAATACCT
>CAYORP010000012.1:0-2839 GCA_964406415.1 uncultured bacterium | reverse complement strand
TAAATCAGGTGGACTATAGCAGACACGACGGGGACAGCAATGCTCTCTTTGTGGATGGACATGCCGGGATAATACCTGATGAGGCAAAAACTTCATATAAGAATGTCTACTGGGGCAACTTCAATGCCGGTGGTTATTTGTAAACAGGTTGAATAAAATAATAAAACTGGAAGAGTTCTTACCTCAGGTAATTGGTAAAGACAACCATTTACTGTCCATAGAATAGAAAATCTTCAGGTCGCAGCAAATGAAAGGTCTTATTGTTTGAAAAAGAGGGGTATATAATGGATATTAAAATGGTAAGAGGTGTTTTTTTGTTTTTTTTGACCTTCCTGTTGGAGGGCGAAACCTATGAAAAGAGAAGGTAGAAACCTGTTTTTTTTGTTTGCCGCGGGCAGTTTACTTATTTCTTCTGTGCTGTTTTCCGGAACCAACGTATGGAAAGGGGGAACTGAACCTGCAATAACCGAGTGGTCTGTTGGAGAAAACTGGTCAACAGGCAGACCTCCTGCTGAGGGTGATGTGGATGACGTGCTGATACCAGCAGGATGCCGTGCCTATCCTGTCCTTACCAATGATGCAGTTATAAACGGCAGTCTCACCGTAAAGGGCAGACTTGAGATAGGAGATAATACCCTGACCATTGCTGGTTCCTTATATATTGCCTCAAAAGATGAGTGTCCTTCTGTTGTATTTCGTGCGGGCAGTAAGTCAAACCTTGTCTTTAATACAAACTCTGATGCGGTACTGGAGGTTGGTTCTGGCGTGGCAGAAATGACAGACTCCTACCTTGTAGAATTTCAAAACGTAACTGTTAACAAGCCGGACGGAGTGCTTACGATAAGAAAAAAGCCGATAGCGTTAAACGGTCTTTTAAGACTTGAAGCCGGCAGGATGGATATGAAGGATGGCGGCGAGTTGTGGATGGGTGTGGAAAAAGAACAGTACCGTGTGGTTGATGTAGCGCTGAAGATAAGGTCAGCCGTGACCTCTGAAAACCTGCCTGTTGTCAAACCTGCCGAAGTGCCTGAGATGCAGCCAGGCGTTGTCCGCATAGTACACAACTATGTCGGCCCTTCCATACCTTCCGGGATACAGTTAATCAACATATCCCGTTTTGCAGATATAAAGACTGTTCCTTACTGTACCATAGTGAAAAACTTTGTGGACCAGGATGAAAGACTGGGAACCATCTCCCTCCCGGAAAGAGGGACTCCTGCCAGGTCTTACCGTTACGATTTCATATATGAGAAACCACAGAAGATAGCAGGGATATACTGGGCTGTCCCTTCAGGTCCCTGGGCTATTATGGCAGATGAAAATGGTGACGGAACATATGAAAAACTTATAAGGGCGGATTTTGAGGGCAGGATAGAAAATCCTGGTGGTATATGGCGTTCCCGGGTATGGATAAAGAATAACTTCTGGCCTGCTTTTGAGGCCTACGGAATCAGACTGGTAAGTTTGAAAAAACCTCTGTATCTGTATGACCTCCAGATACTCACGCCCTCTAAGTATGTCACGTTCAAGGCAGAAAACAGCCAGACAACAGGGGTTGAACTTCTTGAAGAAGGTGAACCGGTGGAGGTTGCATCTTCACCAGCAGAAAAGCAGTACAGGAAGGGTTTTCACATAGAACCCTGGATGTTGGGACTGCCGCAGTGGATAAAGATGGAAAAGGATAAACGGCCTGTTTTAAATAATTTTAAACCATTCAGAAATTTTGTGGATAGTGTAAAAAAATACCATGCCAGTGTATTGAATATGTGGCCGCCCACAACGTGGGAGGTCAAGGGTCCTGGAACATATGAACATTCTGTCTTGTGGCCCAGTGAATATGACAGACACAGTGCTGAAGAAAACTTCCTCAGGGAATTGGTGGATGCCTTTCACAAGGAGGGACTGAAACTTTTCACCATGAGGCGTGTGGCATATCCCAAAAAACTTGAGGAGTTCCCGGCAACAGATACGAGGGATAAACCGGCACCTTATGTTCCGCGTCACAGCAGGGAGTATCTGAACGGTATCGTGAGGGAGCAGGTATCTTCAGGCGTGGACGGCGTGGGTATAGGGTTTGGCGAACAGATGTATTCCAGACTAAAAAATCCGAAATCCGCAGACAGTGTTACGAGAGAGGCATTCACCTCCCGGTACGGGATGTCTTTTCCGGAGAAGCCGGAAGATAGTGAATCCTTCAGAAGATGGATAATATTTGCATATGAAGAGTTTGCCTCTTATATAAAGGAGGCTGCCTCGGCTGCAAAGAAAACAAACCCAAAGGTATTTACCAAGACCCCCATCCATATGTCCCTCGGGACGTTATGGAATGCACGGGTTGATGTGGGGATAGCAGAAGATATTGTGGGTCATACTGCTCATCTGGACTATGTCCGCGCTTCTGCCTATGAGGCATATGAGAACCTGGGGCACTATATAGCCGCGGCAACAACAAAAAGAACCATCGCTGCCAACCAGACAAAAGGGATAAATGGTTTGCACAACTGCCCCTGGGCAAACGACCCGCAGAAATACCCCGGTTATTATCTGGACACCACACCCGCATATATGTCCGGACCTCCGGTGAGTCTTGTTATGCATGAAGGGGACCTTCCTATGTACTGGAGGTATAACTTCATATATTACGGTGGATACGATAAGTATGTGGAGCAGGCATTTTCCATACTGGATACCCTCGCTGCCTGGGGAGGGACGGATACAAGAATCCCCGTAAATATAGCGGTCCTTAAATCCAGGGCTTCGGAAGACTGGTGGCAGATAAGAAACAGATATAACCCTCAGGGAGACCCTATGGAGCAGACAAGGGGTTTTGTATATGAAA
>CAYORP010000011.1:0-4689 GCA_964406415.1 uncultured bacterium | reverse complement strand
GAAAAAACCTGTGTATCTTAATTTTGGCCTGATAGGAAGCGGCGGACTTTACGGTCCTGCCTCGCCGCATTATATCGGTTTCATCTTCCCGGACGGCGTTACCGTCATGACGGATATAGAGATATACGAGGTGCGCGGATGGGTGGAGGTGGCCGGCGAGGAGGATCCGGAACCCGTAGTAGTTGAGGGCGGCAGTGCGACGGATATGTTTTCCATGCAGGTGACGGTTATCCCGGAGAGTTTGCCGGATATAAGCCTCTGGGCAGGAATAATTGAGGCATTTACCATTGCATTCGATGATAATACGACAGGAGATACCTCGACTCTAATGCTTACCGTTAAATGGAGAGATATAGGCTTGGGTGAATGGAATGAAGTAGGTGCGTCCTGGAGTACGGGCGAAAACACATTAACCGCCGAGTTTAATAAACCGATACCGCTCACGGAACTGGGAATTGAATTACTGGTCTGGGGCGGCCCCGGCGAATCGGAAGTTGGTAAGACCTTCAAGGTTATATTCGATAAGAATTGTCACCTGGTGGTGAAGACCGAGGTGGATGACGGATTGCCCGCGGAAGTTGTTGATGTTCCCGTGGCTGTTACAGGTGCGCCCATAGAAGGTCCTATGGTATACGTGCAGGCAGACGGTCCTGCGATAGCGGTTGACCCTGAATCAGTGGACTTCGGGGAGGTTTTGGTGGGAGACAATGCGCAGGAAACGGTTACTATCACCAACACAGGCAATGTGGACCTAAATGTAACTGTCTCTGTTACAGGAACTGATGCAGGAGATTTCAGCGAGGAGGCTGTTATTTTCTCCAATTTCACGATAACGGTCGGAGGGACACAGGATATAAATGTAACCTTTACCTCTTCAAGCGAGGGAGTAAAAAATGCGGTGTTAATGGTAACCTACGAACCTCAGGAACTGGTCGGTTCCCTTCAGATGCCGTTAGAGGTTTCGCTTACAGGTATCGGTGTCGTTGAAGCAGTAACTGAACCTGATTTAATCAGGGGTGAGGCAATCTGTTTCATAGCGACCGCCGCCTTCGGTTCTCCGTTTGAGAGACACGTACAGATACTCAGGGAGTTCAGGGAAAAATACCTGCTTACACATACCGCAGGCAGGGCGTTTGTCAGGTGGTACTACATACACAGCCCGAAGTATGCGGCAGCGATAGCGCAGAATGAAACACTTAAGATGGTTACAAGAATAGCGTTACTGCCTGTTTACGGTATTGCTTTCCTGTTCGTGAAGGGCTTAATCCCCTGGTTGATGCTGGGGATAGGCATTCTGTCTCTTATTGTAAGGAGGAGGAAAATTATGAAAGTGACTGTAATGTTTTTAGCGATAGGACTGCTTCTCGGATTCGCATCTTCAGGTTCTGCCGCGGAGACCAACCACTTCAAGGTGGCACCCGGCGAGCCGTATACTGTAATGGTTCCGACAACCGAGACTGTAGGATTCCAGACATTCGGTGCGGATTTTTTCTATACCTATGCGGACAGGCCGCTGGAATTGGTCATAGGAGGTACTACCGAGGATCTGGTAAAGCAACAGCACCTTCTTAATCTCGGCATAACCTATGGTACCTCAGATTGTGCGCAGATATCAATGCTGGTGCCTTATGCCCTCAGCCAGCAGTCAGATATCGCAGGTGTGCCCGAACGCGGCTTCGGTGACGTAATACTTGGTGCCAAGTACAGATTTGCTGAGGCGTATGAGAGAAACGTAAGTTTTGCCATTGCACCGTATGTACAGATACCCACCGGAGATAAGGATGCTTTCCTGGGCACCGACAGCGCTCTTGCAGGTGGAATAAGGGCGATTGTTGATGGTTACTCGGGCGGAAACATCAGGTATTCTTTTAATATTGGATATGCATATCAGGAAGAGGAAGAACTGGTGCAGATAGACATACAGCACTCACTGCTGTTCGGGGCAGGTATCACCTACATATTCCCCAATATGACGACATTTGTCAGTGCAGAAATATACGGCAGGAGTGAAGAACTCTTTGACTTTGAGTCCGAGATGACACCGGTAGAGGGTATAGTTTCACTGGGATACAGGGGTGATACTACAACCGTGCTTATAGGCGGCGGGGCAGGACTTATAAATGGCTACGGTGCCAGCGGCTGGAGGTTATTTACCGGCCTGCGCTTCGGTATGTAAAACATATAGGGGTCAGGTCTTGCTTTTTGCAAAACGTACAGGTCAGATGCAAAAAGCAAGACCTGACCCCCCTGTTATGACTACTAAAAAATTACCGCTTCTGCTTTTCTTCCTGTTCACCCTCGCTGCTTTTTCCAAGGGCATTCCAAGGCAGGACTACGTTGAGGGTGAGGTTCTTGTCCGTTTCAGGGACCGCGTGGAAAAAGTACAGGAGCACCGGGCTGTCTCCTCGCAGGACCTTTCCGTTATAAAGGATTTTCCTTCTTCTAAAAACCTCTACCTGATGAGGACTACTGCAGGCAGGGACGTCAGGCAGACAATCAAGGAAATTGAAAAAGACGCTGATGTCCTCTATGCCCAGCCCAACTATATCTACAGACTCTGCGATAACATCCCTAACGATACCTATCTTTACCTGCAGTGGGCCCTTCCGAAAATAAGCGCTCCAGCCGCCTGGGATATAACCACGGGCGATACCTCCATCGTCATAGCAGTTATTGATTCAGGTGTGAAATATGACCATCCTGACCTTGCGGATAATATGTGGGTAAATCAGACCGAATATACCGGGATGGAAAATGTTGATGATGATGGAAATGGGATTGTTGACGATATACACGGTGCCAGGTGGACTGGTTCAATCAGGAACGGCGACCCCATGGATTACTACGGTCACGGGACCCACTGTGCCGGCATTATTGGCGCTCAGGGCAACAATGTGACCGGTGTCTGCGGGGTGAACTGGGATGTCAGGATTATGGCTCTGCGTTTCATTACGAGCTCAAGCGGGACCACCGCAGATGCCATAGAGTGCATAAACTATGTCATTGACCGCCATGACAATTATTCTGAAAACATCATAGCGGCGAGCAACTCCTGGGGAGGATATTCTTACGACCCAGCTCTGTACGATGCGATAGAGAATCTGCTTGACTATGGCATTCTCTTCATCGCCGCCGCAGGAAATGATACGAACGACAGCGATTACATACCTATGTATCCGGCCGGTTTCTACCTGCCCAATATAATCTCCGTTGCGGCTACGACTTCAGCCGACCAGTTCGCCTATTTTTCCAATTACGGCAGACGTTCGGTGCATATATCCGCACCGGGTTCTTACATATACAGCACATACCTGAGCGGATATACCAGTTTAAGCGGTACCTCTATGGCAACGCCCTTTGTCGCGGGATTGGCCGGTCTTCTTAAATCCGCTGACGGAACAAGAAACTGGATTAAGATAAAAAACCTGATTCTGACAGGCGGTGATGATGTCCCCGTACTTTCCGAAACGATATCAGGAAGGCGGATAAATGCAAACAACTCCCTTAACCCTGCGGGCAGGACACTTTTTTCACGTTTAAGGCCGATAGGTCCGCGTGCAAGCGCTGCATACGGAGATGCCCTCAGTATCTCCGCACTTAACATACAGGATGATGCAGGAGCAGGTAATGTTGACGTTACCATAAACGAAACAGCCGGGACAATTACACTGTATGATAACGGTACAGGTTTTGATAGATATGCAGGTGACGGCATATATTCAATGCAGTGGGCACCCGCAGCGACCGGGATGCATACACTGGTTTTTGATGACGGCAGTCTTGAAGTCAGCGTCTTAAGAAAGTATAAAATACCTGTCAAAGTTTCCTCTGACTGGAGGGAATTTACAGGTACCAATCTGAATCTCACCAATGACAGTTCGACGGAGATAAGTATCCCTTTTGCCGTTCAGTTCGGAGGCAACACCTTTACAGCGCTTAACGTTGCGGATAACGGAGTGATGAGTTTTATTGATGATGTTGACCCTGAAAAAAGGTTTTATGGACAGGATCCTCCTGACGATGGTTTGCCTGATACAGACAGATTCAACTATAACACAGCTATTGCTCCCTTCTGGGCGGATTTTGCGCCTTCGTCCAGCAAAAACATTTTCTGGTCTGTACTCGGCAGTGCGCCGGACAGGGAACTTGTTATAGAATGGAGAGACGTGCCACTGTATGCAGTCCCCAACAACGGGGTTACCTTTCAGGTTGTATTTTTTGAGAACGGCTCGGAGGTTGTTTTCAATTATCAGGATGTTTCTGTAGGCAATACAAGTTACGACGGCGGAAGGTCTGCGGTGTGTGGTATGCAGGTCTCCTCTTTGTCCGGATACACCTACAGTAACCGTACCGCTTCTCTCTACGCAGGGCTTTCTCTTTTGTGGGAGACGGAAAATATAGGTACGGCACCCGATACCCCGGTCAACGTTGAACCTGTGGGAGAAACCGGGCTTTCTCTTGAACCCCTGCTCACCGCGTCGGACTACAGCCACCCCGGAACAGCCGGATTTGCCTTTTCCCGCTGGCAGGTGAGAAGGTCAGGGGGCAGTTACGAGCCTGCCTTGTATGACAGCGGGAAGGCAACACCTTCGTTTGTACATACGGTTTCCGCCGGCGCCCTTGCTTACGGCAACACATATTACTGGCGTGTAAAGTATAAGGATGATTCAGGCAACTGGTCTGACTGGT
>CAYORP010000010.1:0-6495 GCA_964406415.1 uncultured bacterium | reverse complement strand
GGATTAGACCCAGCCGCGGAGTTTCATAGCCTCAGACAGTCTCCCCACCGCAACAACGTAAGCCGCCTGCCTCATATTAACCTGATATTTTTTGGAGTTATGCAGGACTGAGTGATAGGCCTCTGCCATCTTCATAGCTAACCGCCTGTCAACCTCTTGCTTGTCCCAGTAATACATATAAAAATTCTGCGCCATCTCAAAATACGAAACTGTCACCCCACCTGCATTACAGAGAAAGTCCGGCAGGACATGCACGCCTCTTGAGAACAGGATATTATCTGCTTCGGGAGTTGTGGGACCATTTGCCAGTTCAACAATTATCTTCGCCTTGATTGAAGGAGCATTCTCAACCGTGATAACGTTTTCAAGTGCAGAGGGTACCAGTACATCCACGCCAAGTTCAAGCAGTTCCCTGTTTGATATCTGTTCTGCTCCGGGGAATCCTGTCACCGAAGAGGTGCTGATTTTATGTTTCTCTACCTCCTCAGGGTCAAGCCCTTCCTTGTTGTATATCGCCCCCTTGCTGTCGCTTACGGCGACTATTCTGGAACCAAACAGATTCCTGGCAAGTAATGCGGCATTATATCCTGCATTCCCGTATCCCTGTATTGCAAAGGTTGAATAACCAAGGTCTAAGCCAATCTCATCAGCCGCTTCCCTTAAGACATACAGTCCTCCCCTTGCAGTAGCATCTTCCCTGCATGCCGAACCACCAAGAACAAGGGGCTTTCCCGTAACAACACCAAACTGGTTCTTCTGGGCTATTTTAGAATACTCGTCCATCATCCACGCCATTATCTGGGGTGTGGTATAAACATCAGGAGCAGGTATGTCATCCTCAGGACCTATGCACTTCCATATCCTGTCTATGTAAACACGGCTGAGTCTCTCCATTTCCCCCTTAGACATCTGCTTGGGGTTGCATATTATCCCGCCTTTGGCCCCCCCGAGAGGCAGGTTGAGAAGCGAACACTTCCAGGTCATCCATGCCGCCAGAGCCCTCACTGTATCTATCGTCTCATCAGGATGAAACCGAATTCCGCCCTTGGTGGGTCCCAGTGCATTGTTATACTGCACACGAAAACCCTGAAACATCTTCGTTGTACCATCATCCATTTTCACTGGCAGGGAAACATGTATCTCTCTCATTGGCATACGCAGAATATTGTGTACGTTCTCGTCAAGTCTCAAAATTTCTGCGCACCCATCAAGTTGTTCCTGTACTATAGAAAATGGGTTTAATACTTTCTCCATTTTTTCTTCTCCTCAAATCTTCCATCCCTTTCCCCTTCGCCCTTCTTTCTCCCCTGAGAAGAAAGGATTAAGGTGAGGGGTACAAAAAGGAGTGAAATTCCGTTTTGTATAAAATAAAAAAGCCCACACCACCAACTTTTCCTATGGTGCGGGCATCTTTGCCGAATTTCTCAAGGGACTATCCCTGTCCCTCTCCTGCAACTTTCCGTGACGGCGCCATTGCCGTCTTACACCTGTTATTTATATCACAACACTGATTAATCGTCAAGCAACCAAGTAATATGTTTATATGAAATCTGACCGGGGGCAGTCTGTTTCTCAAGAGACACATAGGTGAACAATGACCCGAAATAGATGGGTACCAGACGTTCAACAGCCGGGACACCCATAGGTATTACGACAAGAGGAATCTTGCTTGAATAACGGTGGGTGAAAGACAGTAATGTAAGCATATCTTCTGCAGACCGGACACTTGTTGCTATTTTGATTATATCCGGATTCAGTTTAATACCCTGCCGGTATATCTTTTCCAGACCTTTGCAGGACGGGGTTTTTGAAAAATTGTGGTACGAGGCAATAATCTTTTCTTTCTTCTTCCTTGTATAGTTCGCTACCTCTTCCGCTATACTGCTTTTAATCTCAACATCCACATAATCAATACAAGTGATAATCTTCCTGTATATCTCCAGTCTTCTTTCCTCAGATATGTGCAGTCCGTTCTCCTGGTGTTCTTTATCTCCCCTGACCGTCCCTATGCGTTTTACGGAAGCATTGATTGACAGCCATTTTGCAATCTGCCCTTCAGAAAACCGCTTGAGAAATTCGTCCACCCTGAATTCAAGCCAGCCTGCATACCTCAACGCAGACAGCACCGTCCCTCTTTTTTCTCCTCCTACCAGAACCAGAGCAAAGTTTTCTTTTTTAAGAGATTGCTTCGTCATATAAAACATTCCTCGCAATGACAAGTCCGTGCGACTTGTCCCGTTATACGGGATAAATCGCATCGCTACAAATAAGCATTTGAAAGATTATAACAGAAGTTTCTGAGCAAGACTCAGACTGTTATTCAAAACTTTTTTTACATCCTCCGGCTTTACCCCAGCAGAGATGATAAGTCTCTCCGCAAAGACATCGTCAATAAGATTTTCAGGTGAGTGGGTATCTGTATCAAGAACCATAGGGAATCCGTATTTATACCACAAACGAACAACATGCCCGTTTGAAAGGCTGTGCCCTTTTCTTGCCGATATTTCAACGTTTATTTTCCTTTCCGCAGCCAGTTTCGCATCATCTTCCTCAAGAAGACCGGGATGAGCAAGTATGTCTATGTCAGACTCAAGAGCCCTTCTATTTGTCCCTTTTAATACCGGCTCCACTATGGTCTCCCCATGTACAACGATAATTCTGGCTCCGCAGTTTCTTGCCTCCCTTGCGAGATGAGGTATTTCAGACGGATTAACATGGGTTATCTCCACACCCGGTATAACCCTTATACCCGTTGCGTTCTTATTGATATGTTCGGAGACCCTTACGATTGATTTTATCACATCTTCAAAGTTAGAAAAATCAACGTGGTCGGTAATCCCTATAAAGACATACCCATTTTCTTCAGCCCTTCTTGCAAGTTCAGAAGGCAGCAATTCTCCGTCACTCAAAAGCGTATGCGTGTGCAGGTCAACCATTTTCCTCCTCCTCTTCTTCCTTTTCTTCTTCCTTCAGAGTATTCCTTGAGATGTGTACACCGTGTATTACCACATCTACATTTGATACCTTCAAGCCAGACATTTTTTCCACTTCTTCTTTTATCGTCTTTTGAATCTGGTAGGTGACCTCCGGTATATTCACTCCATAATCTACAATAACCTGTAATTCAAAACTGACCTCATTTTCTCCAACGATAACCTTTATACCCACATCAGGAGTTTTTCTTATTATCTGTGCTAAGCCGCCTACAAGACTGGTAAAAATCCTGTGGACTCCAGGGACTTTTTTAGCCGCTATTGCGGCTATTGACCCGAGAACTTCGTTGTCTATTTTGAGATTTCCGTATTTTTCTTCAGCCATTTATCTCCTTTACACCCCAAACTCTCATCTCTTCGCCCCTTGGGGGAGAAGGTCAGGATGAGGGGTGCCTCAAGTTTTTTTCAACCCCACCGTCCCCAGCCTTCGGCTGAGTCCTGCCCCCCTCAAAGGGAGGCAAACAAGGTTAAATTTTATCGTAAGGGATTTATGATTTATCGGCTTTAAGTTCTCAACCTCTCCTTTGTTCTGTTCGGAACAAGCCCCTCACTGCTCTCGGAACTGGATGAGTTGCCGTTTTTCTTATCAGACTCAAGAAAATGTTCAAGCCACCTAACACTGTATCTTCCACTTAAGAATATGGGGTGTTCAAATACTTTTTTATAAAGAGGTACGGTTGTCTTTATCCCTTCAATTACCAGTTCACCCAGTGCTCTATGCATACGTTCAATCGCCTCTGCACGGCTCCTGCCGTAGGAAATCAGTTTCATTATAAGGCTGTCATAGTAAGGAGGTATTGAATACCCTTCGTATATGTGCGTATCAATTCTCAGACCGGGGCCCCCGGGTAAAATAAGTTTCCCTATCCTTCCGGGCGAAGGCATAAAATTCTTTTCAGGGTCCTCAGCATTTATTCTACACTCAATAGCATGCCCCTTGATTTTTATGTCTCTCTGAGTAAATCCAAGTTTATCACCTTGCGCCACAAGTATCTGGCTCTTCAACAGGTCTATTCCTGAGATAATTTCGGTAACAGGATGTTCCACCTGTATCCTTGTGTTCATCTCAATAAAGTAGGGACTCCCATCGGAATCCACAAGAAATTCTATAGTTCCTGCACTCTTATAACCTATTTTTTTTGCAAGTTTATATGCATACTTGTAGAGTCTTCTGCGCAGTTTCTCATTTACAAAAGGGGAAGGACTCTCCTCTATAAGTTTCTGGTGTCTCCTCTGTATGGAACAGTCCCTTTCCGGGAAAATAAATACGTTCCCTTTCCTGTCTCCTATAAGTTGTATCTCTATGTGCCTTGGACGCTCCAGAAACTTTTCAAGATAAAGCGCCTGCTCTCCAAATGACGCTTTCGCCTCTTCCTGGCAGGTGGTCCAGAGTTTCTGAAACTCCTCCACGTTATTCACCTTTCTCATACCTCTCCCGCCACCACCTGCACGAGCCTTGATAATAACGGGGAATCCTACCTTTTTTGCATGAGACAGGGCTTCCTTGTAGTTGTTTTCTTCGTACCCGGGTATAACTGGGATTTTGTAGTTTTTTGCAGTCTTTCTCGCAAGGGTTTTGTCACCCATTATTCTGATATTTTCTGCAGATGGGCCTATGAAGATAATCCTTGAAGCCTCGCATATCTCAACAAACGGTATGTTCTCTGCAAGGAAACCATAGCCGGGGTGAACAGCATCACAACCGGTAAGTTCAATAGCGCTGACAACAGAAGGAATGTTAAGATAACTTTCAGATGCCGGTGCAGGACCTATGCATATTTTTTCATCGGCCAGTCTTGTAGGCAGGGAGTCTCTATCGGCCTCTGAAAAACCAATCACCGTATGCAGACCCAATTCTTTACAACTTCTTATTATCCTGAGCGCAATCTCACTTCTGTTAGATATAAAGACTTTTTTAAACATTTTTTGAGGGCCCGGCCTGGTCCTGCGACTGAGGAGAGAGATTGATGATAAAAAGAACCTGTCCGTACTCCACCGGCTTTCCGTTTTCTATGAGAATTTCCTCAACTGAACCTTCGTATTCCGATTTTATCTCGTTCATAACCTTCATCGCCTCCACAATGCAGAGAGTATCCCCTTTCTTGACGGAGGTGCCTGTTTCAACAAAGGGAGGACTCTCAGGAGAGGGTGCCCTGTAAAATACTCCCACCAGTGGAGATTTTATGTAAACGACGTTTTCCAGTTTCTGGGATGGTTGTTTATATCCTTCAAGGATTTCCTCAGTATCTATATGCTCAGGGATATTTTCTCTCTGTCTCTCGGATTGAGAACGGCCCATTGCCCCTTTCTTACCGAGAATCAGAGAAAAATCTCCTTTTCTTGCTTCAAGATATTCAAGTCCATACTCTTTCATAAAATCAGCGTACACCTTAATCTCTTCAGGTTTCATATTCACTCCCTTTAAATCCCCTCTACCCCCTCACCTTTTATTCCTCTCCCCGAGGGGGAGAGGGAAGGATGAGGAATGGTTTAATCTCCTTCCCCCTTTGAAAAAGGGGATCCCTTCTACTCTTTCCCCCTTTGGAAAAGGGGGATTAAGGGGGA
This sequence comes from uncultured bacterium, assembly GCA_964406415.1. GTDB lineage: Bacteria > Ratteibacteria > UBA8468 > B48-G9 > JAFGKM01 > JAFGKM01. The sequence goes on along the minus strand of CAYORP010000010.1, from coordinate 937 downwards.
TTCAGATACGGGTAACATACTCACCTGTACGTGTATCCACCCTGACGGTATCTCCTGCTTCAACAAAAAGGGGGGTCTGAATGGTAATGCCCGTCTCCAGTTTTACCTTCTTCTTACCACCCTGTACTGTATCACCCTTATGTCCGGGTTCAGCCTCAACCACCTTCAGGTCTACAGTTATCGGTATGTTTATACCAAGAATATTACCATTATGGAACAGTCCTGTCACCTCAAGGTTCTCTTTAAGGTATCTTTTTACATCCTGAAGCACCTCTTCAGAGACAACAAACTGCTCATAGGTACTGTTATCCATAAAATGGTAGCCGTTGCCATCATTGTAAAGATACATCAGCGCTACCTCGTCAACATATACAGGATTGACCTGAACGTCAGACCTGAATGAGTCTTGCAATACCTTACCTGTCTTTATATCTTTAGCCTTAAGACGGACAAGTCCCCTCCTCTGCTGCTGATGTGTGTGTTCTGCACTTATAACAGTATAAATACCTCCACCATACTCAAATATGTTTCCCTCTTTAAGGTCTATCACATCCATAAAGTAATCTCCTTCGGGTAAATACTCAGTAAACCTCCTATTGTCATTGCGAGGAGCGGAGCGACGTGGCAATCTGGATTGCCGCACAAAAATCGCTCACAATAACGTGGTTGACTGAGGACTTACTTCTCCGGTAGTATGTTTAATTGTATAACTTAGGACAGGAAAAATCAAGGTTAATGACCTGTCTGTTTTCCATAAGGCAGATAAACATCAGGGCTACTTCAGGTATTTGCCATAAAATCTCTTGATATAAAAGGCACTTACTAAGATAATAATCAACAGTGTCAAAAGGGATATGAGGGGATTCCCCAATCTGTAAAGTATAACAGCGATACACCCGAGGATGATATTCAGATAAAGAATAATGCCCACTGCTTT
>CAYORP010000009.1:0-7115 GCA_964406415.1 uncultured bacterium | reverse complement strand
CATCTCACCATAGCGGTAGAAAGCAGCGCACGTTCCTTCCGATGAAACCATGCAGGGTCCTATGGGATTTTCCGGGGTGCAGGACCTGCCGAAGAGTTTACAGTCCCCGGGTCTCTTTTTGCCCTTCAGGATATCGCCGCATATGCATCCCGTATCCTTTTTGCTTTTTTTCACATCAACAGGGAAGATTTTTTCTGCATCTATGTGGCTGTATTTCTCTCTCATCTCAAGACCGCTGTTTCTGATAACGCCCAGGCCCCTCCATTCCGAGTCAGTTTTTCTGAATATCTGGTCCATTATCTCTTGTGCCTTCCTATTGCCTTCTTTTTTTACAACCCTCGTGTATTGTATCTCTACCGAGGGTTTTCTATCTCCGTTTTTCTGCCTGATAAGCATCAGAATAGACTGCAGGATATCCACCGGTTCAAATCCTGCTATGACGCAGGGTATCCCGTAGCGCTCCGGGATGAACCTGTAGGGGCGGCTGCCTATGATAACACTCACATGTCCGGGGCATAAAAACCCGTTTATGCGTACGTCCTTATCTATTAATAGTGCTTCCATGGCAGGGGTGATGAGTTTGTGTCCCGAGAAGAGATAAAAATTTTTTACTGCCCTCTGGCAGGCATTCTTTACCGTGAGGGCGACGGCAGGAGCCGTGGTCTCAAATCCGATTCCCAGCAGTATAACGTTACTGCCCGGATTTTTCTCGCATATGTCCAGTGAGTCCAGCGGCGAGTATATGACCTCAATCCTGTTTCCGCCTGCTTTTTCCTTCTCAAGCGAAGAGAACGAACCCGGAACCTTCATCATGTCCCCGAACGTAGCGATGATGGTATTCGGCATCCTTGAGAACAGGACTGCCCTGTCTATGTAAAAATCAGGAGTTACACAGACCGGACAGCCAGGTCCGGAGAGAAGGCTCAGATTTTCCGGGAGTATCTTCCTGATTCCATACCTGCTGATTGCCATGGTGTGCGTGCCGCAGACCTCCATGAATGACAGGGGACCGCCGGAAAACCTGTCAGTTTCTTTCTTTATATCCTCAACAAGTTTGCGTACAACCTCCTTATTTCTGAAAAAACCTGTGTGTTTCATCTTTGCAGAGTGCCCAGAAGTTGAAGCGTTTTTTCGGCTTCCTTCTGGTCAACCTTTTCTATTGCCACTCCTGCATGGATGAGCAGATATTCACCGTGCTTAACATTTTTCAACAGTTGTATGTTCACCTTCTTGGTGATGCCTCCGAACTCCACGGTTGCAGTACCGGACTCTCCAATTCTTTTAACACGCATGGGGACTGCAAGGCACATTTTAATCTCCTTTACAATTTTTTTCTCTCTGGGAAGGAATAAGGATTTCCTTTTCACTTCTCTATCTCAAGAATCTTTTCTTTCTCTTTTTTCAACTCTTCCGCCTCTTCAAAGGTGGTTATTATATGGGGTGTAATGAAAATCAGAAGGTTGGTCTTGGTTGTCTTATCCGAGTCTGTTCTGAACAGCCTTCCGAGTAACGGGATATCTCCTAATAAAGGGACCTTCTTAACAGAATGCTCGGTGTCGTCGCGTACAAGTCCTCCGAGGACTATAGTCTTCTTGTTGGGTACAATGAGTGTTGTATCAACGGAGCGTTTTGCCGTTGTCAGTGCTTCAGTGGTACTGCCCTCAATAACCTTGGTTACCTCCTGGGATAACTTCAGACGCACGTATTTATTCTGACTTATCTGCGGCGTTATCTTCAGGATTATGCCCACGTCCTTGTAGTCATAACTCTTTATTGTATCGCCGATATCACTTGTTGAACTCTGGTAGAACCTTGTCTCTTTCAGGTATGGGACGTTTTCACTTACGTTGATGGTTGCTTCCTGATTATCGGCGGTCATTATCTGCGGTGTTGAAAGTATATTAAAGTGCGTGTCTTTGGAATAAAGATTTATCAGCGCTCCCACGCTTAAAGGAAATGTCAGTTCTCCTTTTACAATGCCTATGGAAAGACCTTCCGGTGCAACACCTGTTGATATGTAATCCTGCAGGTTGCCGAAGTTTGTGCCTACGGCTCCTGTATAATCACCGTCTTCAAACGTATCACTGGCAGCCCACTCAATACCCATCTTTTGAGAGGTTTCATAGGATACCTCTGCAATCAATGCTTCTATGAGGACCTGGTTTGTCAGAACGTCCATCTCTTTTATTATTTTTTCTATATTGGGAAAGTCGTCCGGCTCGGCATGGATGATAAGCGAGTTTGTGGACTTTGCCGCCACGATGGAAGGCTGCAAAGGCGGTGTTTCTCCCCTGCGCACTACCTGTCTGGGCTTGGCAACGAGTTGTGTTAGTATTTTCGCGAGTTCTTCAGCATCGGTATTCTCCAGCCGGTAGACCTTGAGCATTTCTTTGCCGGGCGGGCTCGGTACGTCAATCATTGAAACTATTTCCTGTATTTTTGCTACATTTCTGCCGATGTCTGAAACAACCAGACTGTTGGTCCGGCTGTCCACAGTAATCTGACCGCTCTTGGTTATGTATGGAACGAGAATCTGCGAGAGTGTGTCCGTGGGGTAATGCTTCAGCGGTATCAGTTGTATGACAAAATCCTCCATCTTATCCGGAGAAACCTTTCCTACATTTATCTGGGTTGTTCTTATCCTTGCCTCGGTTGTGGGGATAATGGAGGTTATGGGACCCTGCTTGATGACCGAGAATCCGTAAAGGTTCAGGACAGCCTTGAATATCGTTTTTATCTCTTCGGTAGGCACAGGGCTGTTTGAGTATATGGTGATGTTACCGCGCACATTGGGGTCAATAACATAGTTTTCGCCTGTATACTCTCCCACAAATTTGATGAAGGTATGTATGTCCACGTTGTTAAAGTTGAGGACGAAATCACCGGAGAATACACATACTGTCTGTAGAACTATAAGGAAAAAGACAATCCTGCTTTTCATTTTTAAGTACTCCATCCCTCTCTTTTAAATGGATTATAGCACACTCTGTCAATCTGTCAAATTCCAGCCAGTCCCAACCTATATATTGCAATAATTCCCAAATTGTGATATTCTGATAAGGTAAAGTTGCAATCTGTTGCTAAGATTGTAAAAGAGAAGGTATAACTCAACTGGAGCGGTGGGATTTATAGAGTGGAAATAGAAATAAAACATAATTTCCCGGTCTCTCTCCTGATTTTTTCAGAAAGAGATTTTAACCGACTCAAGGAACGGGAGCGGAGAATAGCACTGGACATAGAAAAAGAAGGTATTGAATTGTGAGTCCCGATAATATCAAGAAGAACATACAGGAGGAGATTGAAAGGACTGAAGAACTGAAAAGAGAAACGGAAGATTTTTGTGGTATAATAAAGCATTACTCTGAAAAGCATATTGTAACGGTGCGATTTATCGCACAAATATAACGGTGGATTGAAATGGGGAAAAAATATACTGTAATAATTCGTAAGAGCAAACTTGAATACGTGGCAATATGTCTGGAACTCAACGTTTCAGCCAGAGGAGAAGACCTCTCAGCCGTTGAGAAAAACCTCCGTTCTGCCATAGACATTTATCTTGCTGATTTAAAAGAACATCCTGAGACTGTTGTCGCTCCTATTGGGACTGAAGAATTCATAGAATTTCTAAGAGACACCGAACCGGACTGGTATGAGGGACCCGGGGACAACTACATACTACGTCCCCTTGAAATACACGAGGTTCCATCTTATGCCTAAAGTTCCCTCTATGTCCAGCAAGGGTCTGGTTCGTATGCTGGCAAAGGGAGGAGCAGTATTTGTCAGACGGGGGCAGGCGACCACGCAATATATGCAAGGGTTGTTGAAAACAAAAGATATTCTGCTCCGGTTCAGATGGGAAAGAAAACGTTGGACCCTGTATATTGCAAGAGAGTGTTAAAGCAGTTACAATTTACAAACAAAGATATAGATAATTTGTTATCCAGATTGTAGCGGTGCGATTTGTCGCACAAATGTGATGGCGGGATTTATCCCTTATTATTACCTCTCCCTCCGGGGAGGTAATGTATTAGCCTCAGAAAGTTGTTTCCTTCTCCCCTCGGGGAGAAGGTGCAGGTTGAGGGGGAAATGTCTACATTACCAGAAAGAGAAACCATAATAAGCAGTCTTAAGAGGGTATGCGAAGAGGACCCGAATGTGAGGATGGCATTTTTATTCGGCTCCTTTGCATCCGAACGCGACATCCCCGAGTCCGACATAGACATAGCGGTATATCTTGGAGACCCGGAGAACTACAACAAACTATGGGGAAAAATTTCTGCCGCGTCGCAGAGGGATTCCACCGACCTTGTTATCCTCAACATTGCCAGGCCGACGATTGCCTGGGCGGCTCTGCGTGGAATCAAACTGGTTATCAAGGACGAAAGGTTCTATCTCAAATATATGCTGAGGATTTCTTCTGAGGCCGAGGACTTCCAGGAATGCATTTTTGATTTCTGGAAATGGCGGGAAAGGATACGGGAGGAGAGAAGTGTCGCCGCTCACCAATGACCAGCAACCCGCGAGATACAAGGAGTTTTTTGAAAAAACTGGGCAGTCTGGTATCATAAAAGAAGAAACAGCAAAGGGACTGGTAGAGTTTGTAGGACTGAGAAACATTCTGGCGCACGAGTATCTTGACATACGGTGGAGTGAAATAAAAAAATTCTTAACCGAAGGGCTGAATGTTTTACCCGAGTTTATTGACGAAATAAAACAGATTCTTAAACAGGAGAGAAAATGAAAAAGAAACTATATCGTTATCTGCCTTTATTTATCTGTATGCTGTTCTTTCTCCCCGCCTTCACCTCTTGGGGAACTACGATCAATACTATTACCATTGACGGTGCTGATCCGACTGGAGAGGTATACAGGGGCTCAGTATCTGTTGGATGGACAGTTACGGGTGAAACCTCTGGAGAGATATATGATGTTCTCTATTCTTCCACAGGCTCGGGAGGTCCATGGATTGCCCCAACCGGAGGTTCTATTGCCTCTAATGTCGTGGGCAATGGAACTGGACCTTATTCTGTTACATGGGATACCACAACAGCAGCTGGTGATGGTTCCACCTACTGGATAATGATTTATGCACAACTTGTTCCTAATCCTACTCTAACTGACGGGGCCTTTACCATACAGAATACCCCACCTACAATAACCATAGGGGAACCGGACCCCGGGGATTCGTGGGCAGGGACACAGAATATTACGTGGACAGTTACCGGAACATGGCCCGACGATGAATACCTGATTGAGTATTCTACAGACAGTGGAGGTTCTTGGGATACCATAACAACGGTTGCTGCTACCGGGTCAACAGCCATTGCCAATCTTTCCTATGCCTGGGATACTACTACTATACCGGGCGAAGACCAGCCTGACGATGACTTCCGTATCCGCATAACAGGAACTGTCTCCGATGCCATCGCCAACATGGCAGGCGATTTCACCATTGACAACAACCTTATTACCGGTATTAACATAACCGCACCCACCGCCTCGGATAAAGCAAGAGGCACTATACTGGTTTCCTTTGACGTTTCAGGTTCAGAAAAACTCGGCGAACAATATCTCTTGCAGTACCGTCTTGTAGGAGACACTTCATGGAAAACATGCAATGTGGTTGATATTTCTGGAACTCCTACTGCCAACCCTTTTCCCGGCACCAATTCCTCTACCTATACGGTAAGATGGAATACGCTTGATCCTGATAAAAGTAATCCAGATCCTTCAGGTTTATCTGCTCTCAACGGTATATACCAGTTGAGGGTCATTGCTGAACCTTCATCCTTTACATCTCTGGAAAGTGCCCAGTTTATTGTAGACAATAAGGAACCAGAGGTCTATCACATTACGATAAGCCCCGCAGAACCCAACGGTATGAAACCTAGTGGTGGCAGGGTAGGTAGGAATACCCTCTTTGTCATACCTTCAGGATGGTACTCTGACTATACTCCCACAGTTCCGGGAGATATTGAGTCTTATCCTCTCATAACGGTAAAGGCTATAGACCCTGAGGTGGACGGTGTTTGTGCAGGTATTTACGCCATTGCATACAGGATTCATACTGATGTCCCTACTCCACATTGGACCTCATGGACAGTACTGTCCGGGACAGACCTGACATACCCGAACAGTTACGAAGCCTATGGAGAGTTCTATCTGAATCAGGAAGGGAATACCGTATATATAGAGGTTGTTGTGATAGACGATGCCAGATACAGCCAGGACAATCCGCCTAATTATCTCTCTGAAATCGGTCTGGGGATGGGTGAACGGGGTAACTACAGCCCGAGATATACTCATACTGACTTTTTTGGGGATTACCCTTCTGAAACACCTGAAGATATCAACGACAACGATTACTGGCCTGTAGATATAACCACGCGTTTCCCTGTTCAGGTAGACGTGACCCCGCCTGAAATCAAGACCCTGTGGGTGGACCATCTGCCTGACGGTCCTGTAATAGATACTACACAGTGGTATCCTGCAGACCTTAGTAAAAGACCGTTAATTGAAATAGAAGCGGAAGATAACCTGTCAGAAGTGTTTGAGGATGCATCTTTCCACACGGTTGACGGGACAGCAATACCACTTATAGAAATACCGTACTCACCGTACAACCCTTTTGAACCACCTTTTTACACTCTTGACCCGCAAAATGGCGAAATAGTAACCTTTTTGGATGACTGCCCGGGTGTAAAGAAGAGAAACGGAGAACTCCTACCTGACGGCCTGTGGTTCCCTGTCTATAATGCCTATGGCAAGACAGTCAGGGCGAGAGTGTGGGATAATGCCGGTAATATAAGTTCAGAGAAGGTTGAGCATCCTTTCTACATGCCCCTCGGCGGCGGCATAGCGACAAGTGTGCCTCTATATGTTGATAATATACCTCCTGTCTCCACGGTTGCACTTGCAAACAACTACTGGCCTACCTCTCCTCTGGATGTAGGAAGCAAACTGAGGGGTTACTGGGATGTCTGGAGGCACAACAATAACTTCCCCAGACCTGAAGATGCGGCACCACCTGCAGGCTACCCGGGAGACTGGATTGATTACCTTTACATAGCGTCCAACTCCAACCCTACCGGACTTGCACCTGCAACATTTACCAT
>CAYORP010000008.1:0-2611 GCA_964406415.1 uncultured bacterium | reverse complement strand
AGAAAAACCGGATTTACAGGAGTTTTCATTTCCCTGTTTTTCTGTTCGTATGGGCAAAATCCAAAACTTGAGGCTCATTGGAAGTTTGACGAAACCAGTGGTACAACCGCCGCAGATGCATCAGGAAAAGGATACCATGGAACTTTAGAGAATGGAGCCGTATGGGATCCTTCTGGAAAGATTAATGGTGCAGTGAGTTTTGACGGAGACGATGACTATGTAAGCATCCCCTTCATACTTAATCCTGCGGAAACTGATTTCTCGGCTGCTTGTTGGGTGAAGCCAACAGAGCAGAGAAAAAGTGTAATATTGCAGCAAGAGGACGCAGAAGGCATCGGAAGAAACTGGCTGATTTATGTCGATGGCAATATCCTGTCTTGGTTGGGTGGTAAGACAGCAACCCGAAGCACGGGAACATTAAATCCAGGTGAATGGTATCATTTAGCTATAGTCAGACAAGGGGATTTACTCAAACTGTATATTAACGGCTCCCCGGATGGTTCCTCAACACAAACTGATTTGGAATCATGTCTTGGAAGGATGAGGGTCGGTATGCATAAAGAAACCCAAACGTCTCCCTTTTATGGATTAATTGATGATGTAAGGATATATAAGGTCGCTTTAACCGACAATCAAGTTACAACTTTATACAACACAATTACTAAGTCACCGGCTATTGAACAGGCAGATTTAAACCTGTATCCCAACCCTGTCAGTTCTGTACTTGTTATTTCCGGAATATCAGATATAAACAATAAGTATATATTGGATGTATTTAATATCAATGGGTATAGAATGAGCAGGCAAAATGATATAGAAAGCATGCCTTATGAATTAGACATGTCGGATTACCCTGCGGGTTTGTACTTTATAAAATTATCAGGTAATAATAAAAATATTGTCAGAAAAATAATTAAAGAGTAGACTTTGTTCAACCAAATTAAAAACTAAAGTTATGAAAAACAGGTACATTTTATTAGGCAAAATCGGATTTACAGTTGTATTCTTTTTTATATTCAGTTGTATATCTGCGCAGGAACCTCAGACCATTGATGTCAGCGATGATTCATGGGTCAACCAATCTGACTCTGATACGAACAATGATGGTGAAACCGATCTGCAGGTCGTCAAGGTAAAACCGGCATTGGAAGACATGGTAGAGATAATTGTCAGCGACGATTCCTGGGTGGGTGAAGTCGAACCTGACGCCAACCACGAGGGAGAAACCGACATCCAGATACTGAAAGATACTTCAACTCCTGATACCAAGGAGGGGTACTTCCGGTTCGATATTTTGGGGATCAGCGGGTTGGTCGATTCTGTGCTGTTCAGTGTCAAAGGTGCGTTGTTCCGGGACCCATCCTACCCGAATTATACGGATGATCAGGTGTTTCAGCTCGAGGTCTATGGATGCGACGACCAGAACTGGACTGAAGGCGAAATTACCTGGAACAACAAGCCTGCAGCCACCACGGATTTATTGGACACATTGGGTATCCTAAGGAAAACCAAATATTATTATTTTAACGGGGAACGCCTTGCCGACTATATCAATACGGCTAAAAGCAACGGGTTGAATTCGGTAACGTTCATAGTCAGGGGGAAAGACAATACACCAGGCAACCGTATCTGGCTATCGGACAAGGGGTGGGAGCCTGCTAAATTAATCTACGGGGAGATACCTGACCACGGGAACAGGGAAGCCTATATGCGTTTTGATATCACTGGAGTCGGCAGCAGTATAAGTTCGGCAGCAATAAGTGTCCATGGTGCTCTTTTCCGTGACGAGGAATGGCCGAATTATACGGATGACCAGATTTTCTCTGTGGATATTTTTGGTTCCGAAGACCAGGACTGGCAGGAAAGTACCCTTACATGGAACAACAGGCCGTTGCCGGATACCGAGCTCCTGGGTACGGTTGAAATTATCCGAAAAGCAGGCCGTCGCGAATCAATTGGTGACGGTATAGCCACTTTTATTAACTCAGCGAAGTTTAAAGGCCTGCCTTCGGTAACATTTATTCTCCGGGGTTCAATCAGCACGCCTTTAAACAGGGTATGGCTTTCGGATAAAGGTTGGGAAACACCTCAATTAAACATTGACATGCCTACTTCAACAACTATGTTAGAAGAAAATAACCGTCTTGTTGTTTACCCCAATCCGGCAACAAACGAATTGATGTTGAAAGATGCCAGGCAGGGTGCCAGTCTGAAAATTGTTGATCTTCAGGGAAGAAATATACTGGAAACAGTTGTGCAGTCACTGTCAATAGATATATCTTTTCTGGACAGAGGGTTATACTTGTTGAGGATTGAAGAGGGCGGCCATATCCAAACAGTAAAATTTTTAAAGAAATAAACATCAGGGAAGAGAATATACTGACCTTCTGAGATATTTAGGAAAAGCAGAAGGGAGGAAAAGGATAAGAGGAAGAGTTTTTTAACCGGAGGCTGCCTAAAATCGTTTTTAGACAGCCTCCTTTTTCAATATTATTTCATTGTATAAAGAAAGGGGAATCCGTTTTTGTTTATCTTTTCTTTAATATAACAGTAACAAATTAATTAGTAAACAAATGCTTAAAAGAAAATTCTCTATCCTGTTTGCCATATT
>CAYORP010000007.1:0-8595 GCA_964406415.1 uncultured bacterium | reverse complement strand
CTTCCTTATAAATATTTCTTTCAAGACAATCATATTTTCAATAGTCCCGTCCTTAAGGAAAAACAAGGCAAAGGGAACTTCATTTGTGGCGTCATCTATCCCATATCCTCTACCTTCTTCTTTAACCAGTAAACATGCTCCCTTGTAACTCCTAAAATATTTGCTACATCTATTGCCTTTAAATATCCTTTCCGAAAATATTCCAAAATGTGAAACTTTTTTGCCTCTTCCATAGTTAATCTTATTCCCACTTTGCCCCCCTTTTATCATAGGGGGTAGTTTATCATTTTGAAAATACCCCCCCCCGTGGCTGTTGAAGAGAAACAGCGGATGGTAGCATTTCATTCCGAAGTGGCCATTGTAAGTTACTCCTTCCTGTTCTCCGTGCACAGGGCTCTCGGAACTGTCTATGTCCAGTATTGTTTCTTTCTCATTGCGAACAACATCCATCTTCTCCGCCCACTCCATGGATATCCCTTCCAAATTGCCCATGTTGTCTCCCTCCAGCAATATCTCCTTTTCAAATCTGCCCACTGTTGTCTCGCCTGCTCCGTCTTTTGCCAATGCGTGGGGGCCGATTACCGCTCTCATTCCCGGGTCGTTCCTTAAGCCTTCCGCATCATTGGTGTCTTCGTATCCGGCCAGACGCGGATACAAGAGATGTATCAGCAATCCTTCCATCTCATGCTATATGTTCTTGCCGTATCTCTTGTCTCTCAAGTATTCTCCGGCCATCTTTGTTAATCCCAGTTTTTCATCCAGTTCTCTTATCACTACCAATCCTCCATCTGATATTACCTGAGTACCACAAAATTCTATCTTCAATTTCCTGTTAAATTCTACCCGGAAACTGCTGTCTTTGATTTCACCCATTGGGTTTCTCCTTGGTATGTGCAACTTTCCCTTGATCATAGAGGAGAAGCGGACTGTTGTCCATATGTTTTTCCACCTTCATTTGGAGGATACGGGTTGATACAGGAGAAATTATATGCTGCCGAGAGAACGCGTCATTGAGGTAATCAACCACCGCAAACCTGACCGCATTCCCATATATGCCTGGCTGTTTGCCAATATGGAAAAACAGATATCGGAAAGGTTCGGTTCTATCAGGAATTTTGAAGACATATATGAATTTGATATGGCTCACATCTTCGGAGGGCCTCATCCATACACGGGAGAACATCTCATCCGTGCTTGACGGAGTGGTGAAACTTGGCTATAATGTTGTACATCCCTGGCAGGAATCAGCCGGGATGAGTCTTGAATTATTCAAAAAAAGGTATATAACCCATTTTACCGTTATGGGCGGACTGGATATTCAGACAACGCTCGGCTTCGGAAAGGTTGATTTTCTCAGGAACGAAATCAGACGCATTATGAACATGTTCCGGGAAGGGGGTCTGATATTCTGCACAACCCACTTCGTTCAGGAACACTGCTCCATTGAGGAACTGATTCTTGCATTTGACACTATAAAAGAAGAACGCTGAAAATAGGAGAGACTATGCTTATAGATATTCATACCCACACGGCAGAAAAACGACATCCCAAATTGCAACGGCCGGACGGCTCGCATAATCCTACACCTGAACGTCTCATAGAGATGATGGACGCATCAGGGATTGACAAGGCGGTCATCTTAAGCGGGGTAAGTCCTGAATACCGATACACAATCATACCTCCTGAAGAGATTCTGAGAATTGCCGAAAAATATCCCGACAGGTTTATCCCCTTTTGCAACATTGACCCCCGGTACCTCACAAACAGTACACAGGCAAACTTCAGACCACTGATTGAGGTATACAAAGAACTCGGGTGCAAGGGTATAGGAGAATACATTCCCAACATACCCTTTGACGACCCACTTAATATGAACTTCTTTCAGTACGCGGAGGAAAGCGGCCTGCCCCTTACCTTTCACATCGCCCCGAAACAGGGAGGTTATTACGGATGCGTGGACGACATAGGACTGCCACGCATGGAGAAGGTACTCAAAGCGTTCCCGGGGTTAACGCTTCTGGGACACTCACAGCCATTCTGGGCGGAAATAAGTATGGATGTTTCCGAAGAAAACAGAAACTCTTATCCAAAAGGAAAGGTAACCCCGGGCAGGGTTGTAGAACTTATGCGGAAATACCCCAACCTCAACGGGGACCTTTCAGCGGGAAGCGGGTTTAACGCGATAAGCAGGGACCCTGAATTCGGGTTTACCTTTATGGAAGAATTCGCAGACCGGCTGTTCTTCGGGACAGATATTGCCAACTATCCACAGGAAACCCCAATTGTGGAATACTTCAAAAGGATAGAAGACGAACACCTCGTCTCCGCCGAAACGCTGGAAAAAATCAAGTGGAAAAACGCCGCCCGCCTTTTAAATCTTGAAATACGGTAAATAAAAAGCCGGTTGTTTTAACCTTTCAGCAGATTTTCCGTTTCAACTTCCAGCGATTCCGCCACATTTTTGAGCAATATCACAGAAAGGTTTTCCCTGCCTTTTGAAATGCCTTTCCATAACTCTGTAATCACTCTTTTTCTCAGTTTCAAGGTCAATTCATAGGTTGTATATTATCCGCAAACAACATCTATTAATTGCACATGCACCCTGATATATTAAAAGACAAAAAGTAAGTCCTCAGTGAACCACGTTCTTTTCAAGGGTGGCAGACTGAAATGCCCCCCTCACCCATCCCTCTCCCCAAGGGGAGAGGATTCCGTCTTTCATTCCTCGCCCATTGGGGAGAGGATTAAGGTGAGGGGAAAGTGAAGTTTCTGTGAGAATTGATGGGGTTTGCTGAATACTTACGACAAAAACAGCCCAGGGACAGAGAACTTGGACTCAGTTATTTTTTAGATTCAGTATGCGGAGGGAGTTTTTGTATTCTATCTTGTCCAAAACAGTTATGGATAATTTTTTGTCCAAACGGAGTCCCCTCAACCATTCTACATTTCTGTTCATACCGTTTATGTCGCTACGCCGGCAGGAATCAACGCCGAAGAGTATCCTGTCCTGAAATTCATCAAGAAATTTCAGGGCGAAAGACGGGTCTCTCGTAAGTGCATTGTATCCACTGCCTGCCGAGGTATCCGCACATAGATTTGTGTACTTTCTCATCAGACGGGGAACTGCTCCGACGGGCTTAATAGTCCCTTCAGGATACCCGCAACGGTTATCAGTAGGAACATCAGCGGAGATTTCAGCCCAGAAGGTAGGACCATGCCCTATGAAGACAGTATCAGGACACTCTCTAAGGGCATTCTCAAGTCTCGGCAGTCCGTAGTCATCCCGCAATCCATAACCCTCGGGTCTGTCCTGCATGTCAAAAAGAACCGGCAGGCGAAACCTACCTGCCTGCCGGTAGAGGTTGAGACAGAGCGGGTCGTCAAAATACATCTTCGGCAACAGTTCTCCCAGCCCCCTGCATCCCCGGGAAACGTACTCCTCAAAAAGAGCCGTGAAGTCCATTTCAGGACTGTTGCCGTAACGGGGGTCTATCAAACAAAAAGGGATGAGTCTGTCAGGATAACGCGAACACTCTCTGATAACATCCTGAGTATTACACTCCAGATAGGCACCCTCAGGATGCTCGCTCAGGGGAAGAACGCAGGTTCTGTCTATGCCCCATGCGTCCATCTTTGCAATTATATTGGTCACATCTATAAATTCTCGCCTGTCCGGCATCACACGCCCTATATGTCCGTGAACATCAATCAACATAGTTATACCCTCCTTTTTCACTCAAGGACGACAACCTCATATGCGTTAAGATTTTTGATTGTTATCTCCAGTCTACCGTTTTTTCTGCGTTTTACGGAACACCCAGCCCTGTCCACAAGGGCAAAAATCCTGCTGTACCTTTTTCCACCTTTTATGTGTACCCTGAGATTTTGCAGAGGCACCACTTTTTCAAAAGGCCTCGGGACAAGCCCTGTATAGTTTACAAGGTGTACAAGCATCCTGTCTTTCTGTCTGCGTACAACAACCTCAACGTTACCTGCAGGGTCCACCGATACGGTGTTGCGGGTAAACAGTTTGACTATACTGGCAACCATCCTTCTGTACTCGGGCGGCGCATAAGAATCCATCATCTCCCCGAAGGTACCCGCAAGATAGATGCCTGTCCCCTTTTTATAGCGGTTCAACACTACAGCAGGATTTTCAGGAGCCGTAGGCTCATCGTAACGGCCTGCCATCACCCCATGGAAACGTGCCAGCACTTCCGCCTTACCATGAACCTTCACCTCAAAGCCATACTCAGGGGCCGGCAAAACAGGTATATCTATTCCTTTAAAGACAGGGTGTTTCCCGCTACGGGAAAGATAGTTCCATCTTTTGTAGTTGGTTATACTACCCAGACGGTTAATCCCGAATACCTCTTTCAGTCCGGGTACAGAACGCTTTTCACCTTCTTCGTTATATACAGAGGTGTCAAAACTGCCTATAAGCGTACCGCCTTTTGCGGCAAACCCTTTAAGTTTTTTTACCGCCTTATCGGACAGACAGGCACATGTGGGAAGGAAGATGCAGTCATAGGAATCAATACCATCAAGTCCGAAGTCAAGGTCAGTAACCACATCATACGGTATGCCTGACCGGGCAAGAGCGTCACAGAAGCCCTGAAAAGAGGCAGTAAAGTTTCCCATCCCCTGTTTGTTCTCAGTCCTTCCGTACAGGTCGCTTTCCTTACTTATGGTCCGATAGTGTCTGACAGTGGCAAATGAGTACATTACTGCCACCCGGCAGGCAGAAACTGTATTCTCGTAAAACCTCTCGTTCTCTGCCAGAAATTGTACCATCTCAATACCTGCTCTACCACCGGGAGTATTCATCACCTCAATGGGCCCATGAGGGCCGTACCACAGGTTTGCCCCGTTGGCAACAGTTGAGGCGATGCAAAGTTTTGTCTCTGCAGGGGTATGCATGTATAAAGACCATGATTTCTGGTCTGCCGCCATAAAGTTTACACGCGGCTTATCCGGAACAACCGCCTCCATAATCTTGCACAGGGTACTTACACGCCAGAGATAGGAGTCCTTCGGCGGGCCATAAAACTGGAATCCGGCTTCAGTTCCCACTATATCATTATAAGCCAGCGCATCCGGCAGTGAAAAATATGAGGTGGAGGGTTGTGCAATGTGAAAATTCATATAAAAAATCCCATCAGTCTTGAGTTTCTTAAACCTTCTGTAGGCCTCGTTTAAAAAATCATCCTGTGTCCGACGGTAGAAATCAAACCTGTCTTTCTCCGGAGTCATCTCTTCCCCGTATTGTTCTCTATAACGTTTTCTGCAATGAGGACAGAAACACCCTCCCGGGACCATAGAGGGACCATCCAGGAATACACCGTCTATATCGTATTCTGCATATTCCTCAAGTTTCTCAAAGAAATAGTCGCGCCAAGGACTGTTCAGGCATACAGCATATTTTGTGCCATAGAATTTGGGGAAACTGCCATCCGCTGCCCGCTGTGCCCACTCCCTGTATCTATCAGGTTTCTCAAGCACATGAATATTCAGATACAGGATAAAACGCATCCTGTTTTCCTTGATTTCAGAGAGGTATCTGCGGAAGTTCTCTCTGTTTTCCCGGGTAATCTCTAAACTGTCCAGTGTATCTTTAGGGCACCGTGGTACCTGCTCTACATTAAATCCCATCTTACTGATAATACCGGGGACCTTAACAAGTGGTGTCTTTCCGGCACCTCCCTGCAGAGCGATGATACGCATAGGTTTCTCAAACCACCTTTTTTGAATACTATGTAGAGTAGACATTCTCTTTAACCTCCCAAATTCCATCTCTATCCCCCTTAAAAAAAGGGGAGTAAGGGGAATTCCTCATAAAGACCTCTGAGAATATGGCAGTACCTTTTGAAACCTGCGGTTATAATAAAGCATATAAAAATGAAGGTGTCAAAGGAGTGAAGAAATGCAGAAGTTGAGGAATTATAATTTGTGTAGTAAAATCACAAAGGGAATTCATATCATAAAAGGACTTCGTCCATTATGAACAAGAATAACTCCGTAAAAATTGCTGTTTCGCAATCCCCGAATCCCGAAATGCACTACGTATCGGGACTCACTCTTTACAGGGAGCAATTCGCCAACGGAAAACTCATTGGAAAGCGTTGGTCAGCAAATGGTCGTACTGGACCTGAGGAGGGTTTTTCTGAACCTAAAATTGATGTGCCATGCCAGGCGTTTTCACTGAACATAGACGGGCAATCGCTGGACTGGGGATGGGAGTTTATCTCAGCAGATGTGACAGAACGTGACGGAAAAAGATTGGGGACCATTGAATTACGCCATACTGTTCGGCCTGTTGGAATAAAAGTCCTGACAGAAGTGGACGGCACATCTTTTCTCAGCCGATGGCTGGAGATTACGAATATCGGTAATGCCCCCGTTTCACTTTCGTCGCTGGATGTTTTCTCCGGTGTGCTGGCAAGCGGTTCTGCAATCCCCAGAGAGGACTTTCAGAAAACGCCCTATCTCCTGGGACGATTTACCGGCAACAACTGGGCACAGGAGGGACGGTTTGTATGGGATCCGTTAGTCAATGGGGTAGTTACCTGTTTACAGCCTATGGGACCATATGGAACCTGTGGTTATCAGTGCCCGTATTTCCTGCTATCCAACCGTTATACTCCGGAATTTTTCGCCTTCTATCTGGGATGGTCCGGTCAATGGAAAGCAGAAATTTTATGTGATACAACACTGCAACGGATATTGCACATGCGTATCGGCCCAACGGCTGCCGCACCCATGCGGATACTTAAAACCGGCAAAACTATAACCACTCCAAAGGTCCACATTGGTTACCTCACCTCAGACCTTGATGGTTGTATTCAGGCATCTCACAGACACATCCGTTCTTCTGTATTCCTTGTTTCTCCGAAAATGAAGAGACCTCTTCTCACTCACAACAGTTACTTTCTTGGATTTGACAATTTAGATGAGTCAGCAATCCTTTCTGATATTGATTTAGCCTGCGAACTTGGTGCAGAAGTCTATATGATTGATGCCGGCTGGTATGGCAGGGCATCTGACGAACGGCGCAAGTCCGGTCCTTATCCAAGACTGATGGGCGACTGGGTGCCGGGAGAATGGTTTCCGCGAGGGTTCAGCCCCATCGTCAAAAGAATCAGGGAAAAGGGGATGCTGTTCGGCCTGTGGATTGAACCCGAGGGTATCGGACTGGAAAGCGAGATATATAAAAAGCACCCTGACTGGATTGTAAAGCACGAAGGCAAACCTCTTCCCAATGTTTATGAACGCCTGACCATAGACTACACCAATCCTGAAGTAAGTATGTGGGTAGAGTCAGAACTTATACGCATCATAAAAGAATACAATGTAGACGTTATCAGATTTGACGGTGCACCTATGTCCTCTCACATAGGAGAGCGAATTGAAGACGGTTATATTGAAAACATCACCTGGCGTCACTACGAGACACTGTATGCCATAATGGAAAACCTTGTAAAACAGTTCCCGAACCTTCTTATAGAAAACTGCTGTGGAGGTGGTGGGCGACTTGACCTTGGCATTCTATCCCGTTCCCACCGAACACAAATCACAGATGAAACCAGACCCCCGCGAACCGTTCAGATTCTCAACGGTATATCTATGATGCTTCCACCGGAGTTCTGTTTTATGTACCCTCCTCTGGAAAATAAATTCGGCCCTTATGATATGGACTTCCTGTTCAGGGTTATCCTGTTCACAGGTTTCTACTATGGCGTACATATGGACAAAAATCCAGACTATCTTGCCGGGCTAAAACGCTACATCAATCTTTATAAAAACTTTGTTGCTCCTATGCTACCCGGATGCAAGGTCTATCATCATACGCCGGTAATTAGACTGGAGGACGAGGAAGGCGAAAAACCAACACCCTATTGCGTCTGGGAATACACCTCGGCAGATTGCAATACCGCACTGGTCGGGGTATTCAAACTCACCGCCGCACCCGAACCCTACAGGTTTCACCCAAAAGGGTTAATAAACGATAGGAAGTACCGTCTGACCTTTGACAACAGTGCATCTACCTGCATTATGGACGGATATACCATCAGGGAGCAGGGGATACTTGTGAATCTTCCAGGTCCGCTTACCTCAGAACTGATACAGATAAAAGCCGCTGACTGAAAAGGTCTTGAGTGCCACAACCAAAGGAATTTACATTTTTACGATAAAAGGGTACAACAACTTTGGTTTATAAACGGAGGAAAAAGTGACACAGTTGAAAATTATTGTAGCAGAAACAGGAGTTCCTTTTTGATGAATAGATGGCCGAGGGAAGTACCGAAAAGAACAGTCTTAAAAACACTTCAATCACTCGGTTTCAGGATTTTAAGAGAGAAAGAACACATTTTTCACTGGTCAGGGAGAATCCAGATGGTACAGAAACTCCAATGAAAACACTTATATGGAAGGAGTGGCGGGAACAGAGGTTGTTTTTCTTCCTGGCGGTCGGGATTATCATCTTGAGCAGGTTCATACCAAAACTGCTCCCTGAAAGAATGCTGGACTATGAGATATATAGCATATTCATGAGTTACATTATCCTTCCCATATTCTTTTCCCTGTTCTTGGGCT
>CAYORP010000006.1:0-14605 GCA_964406415.1 uncultured bacterium | reverse complement strand
TTACAACCCCTAATATGCCGAACGGGCTGAAGATATTTTATATCATCCAGATGTGGCTGGGACGTCTTGAATTTATATCGGTTTTTGTATTTTTCAGGTTTGTACTCTCTCTTAAAAGTCCTCAGTAGACTATGGAAAACAGGAAATGAGAAAGATGAAAATAAAACATATCTGGGTCTTACCGTGTATTTTCTTAGCCCTCGCAAATGTTTTATCAGCATCCGATGCAGTTTCTATCAGAGACCTGTTTGATAAATCAGAGAAGTACGATGGACAGAGGGTGGTAATAACAGGAGAGGTTGTGGGTGACATTATGCGTGACGGAGAGACCTTCTGGGTCAATGTTGAAAACAATGGTTTTTTCATAGGCGTTGTTCTTAATGCCGAACTTAAAAATAAGATTAGATATACGGGCATGTATAAAATAAAAGGTGATATTGTTAAGATTTCAGGGATTTATAATCTCCATTGTAAACAGCACATGGGAGAAAGGGATATCCATGCAGAACAGATTGAAGTTCTTACGTCTGGGGAAAAACAGGGTGAGTCTATAGAGACTGATAAGGTTGTTATGAGCATTATACTTGGTCTTGTAACGATAATTTTTGTTATTTACGCCCACCGCAGGAATATCCGTAGAGATAACGGCGGCCAGCAGAATTGAAAACTACAGACTCAAGCCTACCGGGTTGTGAATCTTTAGACTCAAAAAGGACCGATTTGTTGTATGATGACCTTGCTAAAAAAAAGCCTTCTTTTTTCCTGCTGGGCTTAAGAACTAAAACATTGTCGGTTCTGCCTATAAACCGGCTGTTTCTTTTTAAAGATATTTCTTCCTGAATATCCTGTATCACCTTATGCCTCCTTTCCTTCTCCTCCTGCGTTACATCATCCTTCATTCTGGAGGCTGCCGTATCAGGTCTTGGAGAATACTTGAAGATAAACAGGTCGTCAAACTCAATACTCTTCACTTTTGAACAGGTCTCTTCAAAATCCTCCTCCGTTTCTGAAGGAAAACCGACAATAATATCTGAGGTAATTGAAATATCCTGTGTGATTTGCCGGGCTCTATCAATCATTTCAAGATATCTTTCAAATGTATATCTCCTGTTCATCCGTTTAAGTATTCTGTTTGCTGCAGACTGTAGGGGTAGATGCAGATGTTTGTATAACTTAGGGAGATTTTTAAAAGAAAGCAGGAGTTCGTCAGGAACATCCTTTGGGTGAGAGGTTAGAAATCCTATACGCAGTATCCCGCTGATATTGTGTATTTTCTTTAGAAGTTCCGTAAAACCTGTCCCTGAAACACTTCTGTACTCGTTAACATTCTGTCCGAGCAAGGTAATCTCTTTTATTCCCTGTCCGGCCAGCGATTCTATCTCCCTATAGATATCTTCAGGGTTCTTACTTACAAGTTTTCCTCTGGTGAACGGGACAACGCAGAAGGTGCAGTAATTCTCACACCCTTTCGTTATTGTAACAAACGCGTGGAGGTCATCGTGGATAATGACAGGTTGGTCAATAAAAGGTTTTTCACTCTCACCGGTGACACAAACACCTCTTTTTGCGGCTTTCAATAATTCCGGTAGACGCTGGTAGTTGTTGGCACCGCACACAATGTCTATAAAATGGTATTTCTCCTGGATTTTTTTCCCGTACAGGTTGGCAGTACACCCGAACAGGCAAAGAAACTTACCCTGTCTTCTCAGATATTGATGTGAACTGAGGAATGCGAGAGCCCTATCTTCAGCATGTTGCCTGACGCTGCACGCGTTCACTGCAATAAAATCCGCTTCTTCCGGAGAATTCGCCTGAGCATACCCGTGTTCTCTCAGAAGAGATAGTATCTTCTCCGAGTCGTAAAAATTCATCTGACACCCATACGTCTTTATATATATTTTTTTCATATTTCCTGGTGGGGATACAATCTAAATTTTTAGACAGGGTATTACAAAAAAAGGTTAATTCCCCTCCATGCCAGACCGGCGAACAAAAGACCGTAAATGGCTGATAGTATGGTTAAGAGGAATGCCTTATTGAATCCGAATTCCTTCCAGAGTATTCCCGAAGCAATCATACAGGGAATGCCCACGGTAGTTGCCACTCCAAAGGTGTATATCTGTAAAGGAGACAGGACTGAACTGATATTGCTTCCAAGAACGGAAAAAAGCATTGCCGCTGAAAGGTCTTTTTGTAAAAATGCAAATGCCCATGGAATGATTGCCTTCTCAGGTAAATTCAGCCACCAGGTGACAGGGGAAAAAGGTTTTACTATAAACTGAGTAATCCCCATCTTGTCAAGGGTTCCGTATATAACTCCACCTATAACCAGAAACGGGATAACTATATAAACAAATGTCTTCATTCTTATCCAACTTTTTATGGCAATGTTCCTGAACGAGGGAATTCTATAGGGTGGCAACTCAGGTAACTCGTAGAGAGCCGGCTTTTTCTTCAGGCGTGCAATCTTTTTTACAATATAGCCAAAAATTAAAAACGCAACAGCGATGGAAACAAAAACTGCGACTGCCAGACCTTTACTGCCAAAATGCCCGACTATTCCCATTACTATAGCAATACGGGAAGAACATGGAACCGCGGTAAAAAGGGCCGCAGTACAAAATCTTTCTTTTTCCGATGATAAAACTCTTGTAGCCCTTATACCGGGAGCAGTGCATCCCAGACCCAGAGCCAGAGGGATAATTGCCTTTCCGGGAAGATTCAATCTTCCAAGAAACTTCCCGAGGTTGATAACGAATCTTGAAAGGATTCCCGTATCTTCTATCAAAGTGAACAGGAAATAAAATAAAAAGACATACGGCAGAGCAATGGCAATACCTGCCATCACTCCTGTCAGTCCCATCTCCAAAGCCGTACCGAAGAAACTACTTCCCAGTTGGATTTTAGGCAGAAAAACATTTTCAATAAAGTGCATCAGGGATTCTTCTATCCATTCTCCGAGATAGAGCAACGCACCAAAGATAAAAGTGAAGGTTAGCAGGGTAATGGTCGGTCCCCAAAACCTGTGGAGAATAATTCTGTCAATCCGCTCCTCCAGACTTTTGGCAGTTTCTTCAACCTGTACTATCCGGGTAACCCTTTTTGCAATGAAAGCAGCGGTACCGAATCTTGCTATTGCTATATCCTGACTGAGCCTCGGATGTTCTTTTAATCCCTCTTTCACCTGTTTAACTATCTTTTTATCTTTTAAATACTTATAAAAGTCAATATCTTCCTCCAGAAGTCTGAGGGCTATAAACCTTTCAGGTAAATGATTTTTTTCTATATGCGGTAATATTTTTTGAATCGCTTCTTCTATATGGTCATCGTACTTTATATTAAAAGGAGCAATCTTATTTTCTTTAGCATTTATAAGAATATCTATCAGTTCATTTATACGATACCGGGTTAAGGGGTTTACGGGAACAACTGGTATACCGAGTATCTCAGATAATTTCTCGTGTTCAATTGTTATACCTTTTTTCTCTGCACTTTCAACAAAGTTCAGGGCTAAAACGACGGAAATTCCTGATTCCAGAACCTGAAATGCAAAGTAAAGACTCCTTTCAAGGGAATCACTGTCAGCAACAATTATTGCTCCATCTACACTTTCTTCAAACAATGCCTTTTCAGTGACCTTTTCCTCCTCAGTCATATCAGAAATGGAGTATATCCCCGGAGTATCTACAATCTCTATCTTTTTACCATTAACTATTTTTACCGCTCTGGTTACCTCAACAGTTGTTCCCGGATAATTGGATACTATGACCTTCGGGCCTACAAGTGCATTGAGTAACGAGGACTTTCCTACATTGGGCTGACCAACAAGTAAAATCTTAAATTTCATACCCATATCTTGATACCTCAATCTGTTTGGCAATCTCATTACCTACCGCAAAACTTTTACCCCCGATATTAATAACTATACCGTCAGGGATACTGTACTTGACCTTGATTCTTTCACCCAGACATATTCCCATACTTACCATTCTTTCAAATAATGCATAATCGGAAAGCGTAATATCTGTTATTATCCCCGCTTTGTTAAATTCAAGTTCTTTCAGTGGAATACCGTACATCTTGAAGGTGGAGATTTTCTTGATATTATTAAGGACCTCTCTGGAAACATAATGTTCAAGTATGTGGGCTTTTTCGTGGGCTTTTGCTTCTTCTTCCTTGTTTTCTTTAAAATATTCCTCAATTATAAGGTGCTTTTTTACTATATCCGCTGCCTGTTTTACCCCGGTATCTGTTAAAGAAACAAAATCGTTCTTAATGGATAGCAAACCCTCTTCCTCAAGGGTTCTCAAGGATTCCTTGATGCAATGGGGAGAAGCCTCAATTTCTCTTTCTATAAGGCGGCTGGTAGTAGAGCCTTCTTTTTCGTTCATTACCCTCAAGATGTCTTCTTTTACTATTTTCAGGATGGTATCTTTCTCTTCCATATAAACACCTTTTTAGTTTCTTCTCTCAGGAGATAAACAGGAGATAGTTTATCAAACCTTACGTAAACTGAACAGACATCCTGTTATAATACCAAAGAGTGTAAGAATGTTAAAATTAAAACTGATGCCAAAGTTGATGGAGAATATAATAAGGTCAAGTTTTTCTATACTCCACAGGGGTTTTATATCAGCAGACATTACTTCATAGAGTGCCCAGTGTTCAGGAATGAAAAGTAACAACAACTCATTGAGGGCGGTGCCAAGCATTGCCGATATGAAAATAATTATCAATATGTAAAATATTTTCATAGCATTTATTTTACTCCCAACACCTCACAAGTCAAATTTTTGTCAAACAGGGTATTTGGTGGTATATTATTAACAGGGAGTATTTATATTAAGAAATAGTTAGATAATGGAAAATCCCCCTTAATTCCTTTTTTCCAAAGGGGGAAAGAGGGGGATTTGGGAGGAGAAAAAATGTTTACAGTATTTAAAAATCTGTTGTTTGCATTTGGGATTCTGCTTCTATGTGCTTCCTGTGCCACCACAGATACTGGAGTAACAACCAAGGTTACAACGGGGGGAGCATCTGCAGAAGAGATTTTATCCTATGAAGGACCAAAGGCAAGGATTGCAGTGGGAAGTTTTGAGGTTAAGGCGGGGAGGGCATACGGCAGAATCGGTGATGGCATGCAGGAAATGCTTATAGACTCCCTTTTCAAGACAAACAGATTCATAGTTCTTGAAAGTGCCGCACTTAAAGATATAAAAGGCGAATATGAACTGGCTGAGGGTGGATGGTCAAAGACCGCACCTGAAAAAGGGACATTTGAAACTGCTGATATTATCCTGACGGGGGCTATCACAGCATTTGAACCGAATTATCAGGGCAGAAGCGGTGGGGGTATTGTAGTGCCTATTCCCTGGAAGATAGGCGGAGGACTCAAAATTGAAAAAAAAGAGGCCTATATTGCAGCAAGTATCCGGCTTGTGGATGTATATACAAGAAGGATATTGAAGACAGGTACTGTTGAAGGTTATTCTTCAAAATCAAGTCTGGGGATTATAGGTGGTGGTCTTATAGGCGCTGTTGCTCTGGGAGCAGGTTTTGAAAGTTACAAGAATACCCCGATGGAAAAGGCGGTTATGATAATGCTTGAAAACGCCATAACTGAAATTGTCAGTAGTGTCCCATCCGATTATTATAAGTATACTCCAGAAGGTAAATTAGTTGCGGCAAAAAGTGTTTCTGATACGGGGGCAAAAAGTCTGGGCATAGTTGGAGGACAGGACACATTTACCGCAGGTGAAAAAACTTTATATACGGAAGATTTCAGTAAATATGACATAGGAACGGTACCGAAAGAATGGGCACTTTTAAATACATCTGTTGAAATAGCCAAATATCAAGATAAAAAATGGATGAGATTTTTAAGAAAAGGGCAGATACAAAAGGTGATAAGCGGAGCAGGTAATTATTCCCTTGAGGTTACCGTTTTTATTCCGGACAAACAAACTGCGCTCTCTTTAAAATACGGTAATGCACCGGAAATATCCTTAGAAAATACTTTGGTAAAGATAGGTAAGAATTCAATCGGTGAATTTGAGCACGGAGATGGCCTGCATAAAATTGCAGTTTCAACAAAAGGGGAACAGGCAGTTTTTTATATTGATGAAAAAAGAATATATACAACCTCTAAAGAGAAAGATTATTCCAAAAACCTTACCGTATCCGTAAAAAGCATAGATATAAACAGCGGTAAAGAGATATTGTTTACAGATGTAAAAGTAGCAGAGTACAACTAACAGGAATGAATACAATAGGCATTGAGGTAGGAAACACCAGGACAAAACTGGGCTTGTTTCAAAATTCAAAACTTGTTGAGGTAAGGGTTATTCACACCAGGGATGTTGAATCACTCAGCCTGCCTGCCGGATGGGAAAAAATAAAACCCGTACGTATTGGGATGGCTTCCGTTGTTCCTTCTGTCAACCCTGTAATTAAGAAGAAATTCAGCAGTTCTTATGGAAAATCTCCCTTTGTCATTAAGCCTTCGGTTTGTGGCATACCCCTGAAAGTAAAAAATCCTGAAACTGTTGGTGTTGACAGGGTTTTAAATTGTAAGGCAGCTATGAGATTATTTGGCTCGCCTGCTATTATAGTTGACATTGGAACAGCCATAACGATTGACGCAGTGGCAAAAACATCAGGATTCACAGGAGGCTGTATTATCCCTGGTGAAGAACTATGGCTCAGGGCACTAATCACTACGTCCATGATAAAAAAAAGTAGAATCATTTCCGCAAAATTCCCCGGGAAAAACACTGATGAAGCAATCTCTGCGGGAATCAGATATGGCGTCCCGGGTGCCATAAACAGTATTTTAACCAATGCCTTCAAAAAATATCCATCCGCCATCTTAGTCATAACAGGCGGAGGTAGCAACAGAAATATACTCAGGAATATTGCCTTCAAGGGTATAACAAGAAAGTATCTCACACTTGAAGGTGTCGGTTTTGTAATAGGTTAATCTCAAAGGACAATCATGGAAAGGGAATGCAAAAAAACCTCTATGATACAGGGAATTCCGGTATACCACTACGGAAAGGTTGTTTCCACAATGGATATAGCGGAAGATATTTTAAGTAGAGGGAAGACTGGAATAGTAGTGGCAACAGAACAGACCAATGGAAAAGGCAGATACGGAAGAGTATGGTTTTCTCAAACCGGAGGTCTTTATTTTTCCTGGATTTTAAAGAGCAAAGAAGTCCCTCATCTTTCAGAAATTTTATCATTGACAACTGTTAAAACACTGTACTTTTTCGGAATAACTTGCAGGATACAGATGCCTAATGATATAATAACAGAAGGAAAGAAGATAGCAGGTATACTGATAATAAAAAAAGGGGATACCTATATAGCAGGCGTAGGAATAAATGTAAATAATGATGTTGGAGAGTTATCGGAAAGGATTTCAGTTAAACAATCTTTGGACAAAGAAATTGAAACAGGCATTGTGCTGGAACAATTCATCAAGATATTCCTGATATCAAAAAAATATTTTGTAGAGAATGAAAGGTTATCTCTGCAAGATTGGAGTGAATACCTGATAAAATGATTGAACCGGATTTAGTCTTCTATTATCTGACTCTTTTTATACTCATTTTACTTTCCTCTTTTTTTTCCGCCGCAGAGACTGCTTTCTCGTCCTTCGGCAAACACCACTTTCAAAAAATAGCAGAAAGTGACGAGGAAAAAGCAAAGCGGCTGAGTTTCTGGTTTGAAGATCCAAGCAGGGTTCTTGTAACCGTTCTCGTTGGTAACAACATAGTCAATATCTTTGCATCGGTTCTGGCTGCGGCTCTCAGCCAGAAAATTTTTAATAAATTAAGCATCGCACTTGTTACCGGGATAATGACCTTTATTATCCTGATTTTCGGAGAGATAATCCCCAAGAGCCTTGCTAAAAAATATGCTGAAACAGTGGCATTTAACTTTGCGCTGCCTACCAGATTTTTCTGTACTTTATTTACGCCCATTGCAAAATTTCTTTTATTATTTGCGAGATTTTTCGTAAGAATTTTTGGCGGTAGAATGGACTCCATTATACCTGTCCTTACTGAAGATGACCTGAAGGCAATGATTATAGCAGGAGAGGAAGAAGGACTTATTGAAGAAGAAGAACGCGATATGATTGACAGCATCTTTGAAATTGGGGACAAGATGGTGAAAGAGATTATGACTGCAAGGATGAATATAATTTCGGTAGAAGAGGATACTTCTCTTAAAGATATCATCAACGTGATAGCAAAGGAGGGGTTTTCAAGAATGCCCGTCTATAGAAACGATATTGACAGGATAACCGGCATAGTTTACATAAAAGACATTGTGGCGCATGGAATAGCCGGGCTTGCAAAACAGGAAACCCTGAAAACAAAAGATTTTATGCGTGAACCATACTTTGTGCCTGAAAGTAAAAGGGTTAGTGACCTGATACGTGAACTCCAGGAAAAAAAGATGCAGATGGCGATAGTGGTTGATGAGTATGGGGGAACTTCCGGTCTGGTTACAATGGAAGACCTTGTTGAAGAAATCGTGGGTGAAATCTCCGATGAATATAAAAAAGAGATTAAAGAACTTCACATATTGCCGGATGGAAACTTCTTGGTATCAGGCAGCATGGAAGTGGAAAAGGTAAACGATGAGATAGGCCTGGATATTCCTGAAGGCGAGTTTGAAACCATAGCAGGTTTTGTGCTTGACCGCTTCGGAAAATTCCCACTTAAGGGGGAAAGTTTTGTTTATGGGGCGTTCCAGTTTACCATACAGGAATCCGATACCAGAACAGTAAGACTGATAAAAATAAAAAAAATCAAGGGGGAAGAGGGAAATATCAATGAGTGAAGAAAACGTAAGGAGTCAGAGGATTGAAAAGATTGAAGAGTTGAAGAACCAGGGAATAGATATTTACGGAAGGGCATTCCCCAAAAAAGAGATTGTCTCTATAAAAGAAGGGGAAATGAATGTTAAAACCGCAGGTAGAATTATGGCTGTGAGGAAACATGGCGGTTCTTCTTTCCTTGACATTAAAGACAGTACAGGGAAAATCCAGTTGTATTTTAAGAAGAACACAGTCAGTGAAACTGATGCCTACCTTTTTAAAAAACTGGATATTGGTGACATAATCGGTGTGGAGGGAGACGTTTTCCGAACAAAAACGGGCGAACTTACAATTGTTATAAAACATCTTGTAATACTCTCCAAGGCACTTCATTCCCTTCCTGAAAAATGGCATGGTCTGAAGGACGTGGAAATAAGGTTCAGGAAACGGTATCTTGATTTACTTATGAATAGTGAAGCAAGAGAGGTTTTTAATAAAAGGGCTAAAATTATTAAGCATATCAGGGAATTTCTTAATGAGAGAGGTTTTCAAGAAGTAGAAACTCCTATGATGCATCCTATTGCCGGTGGTGCGGAGGCAAAACCTTTTATTACCTATCACAATACCCTTGAGACAAACCTGTATCTGAGGATAGCCCCGGAACTTTATCTGAAACGCTTACTTGTTGGCAATCTTGAAAAAATATACGAAATTAACCGTTCTTTCAGGAACGAAGGTATCTCCTCTCTCCACAATCCTGAATTCACAATGCTGGAATTGTATTCTGCCTATGGTGATTACAGGGAGATGATGAACCTCACGGCATCCCTTATAAACTCTTTATCCGAAAAAATCAACAACGGTATGACAATGGAATATCAGGGTAAAGTGGTGGATTTCTCAATTCCATGGAGAGAAATCACATGGGACGAGGTATTTACAGGGATGGGACTTGAGGACTGGCGAAACAGGGATGCGGTACTAAAAAAAGCCGAAGAGCAGGGTATAGAATTGACAGACGAGGACAAAAATAATGTTTTTGAGATTCTTGACAAGATTTTCAAAAAGAAGGTGCAGCCAACCTTTCTTAATCCTACATTTGTTTATGAATATCCTGCAGAAATATCACCTCTTGCAAAGTCTTATCCTGATAGACCCGATATGACTGAAAGGTTTGAACTTTTCATCGGCGGTCTTGAGATTGCCAATGCATATTCTGAACTGAATGACCCGGTTGAGCAGCATAAAAGATTTTCAAAATTTGTGAACAGCGTGTCCGGAAATAAAGAAAAGGTGGTTGACGAAGATTATATTGAGTCTCTTGAATACGGAATGCCACCTGCCGGAGGGCTCGGTATAGGAATTGACCGCCTCGTAATGCTTTTAACTAACTCCTCTTCCATCAGGGAAGTGATATTCTTTCCTCTCCTGAAACAGAAGAAATGAGTTCAAAAAGAATACTCAGGGCTGTATCAATAGTTTCTCTCGGAACAATTGTTGCCCGCCTGTTTGGACTTGCCAGAGAAATTTCCACCGCCAATTTTTTTGGTACCACCTCTATATACGATGCATTTCTTATTGCCTTTATGATACCGAATTTCTTCAGGGGGCTTCTTGCAGAAGGCGCATTAAACACCGCTTTTATTCCGGTGTTCACTGAATATGCTTCAGAAGGAGCGGATAAAAAAGAAGGTATGGAAATCTTCAATATATGTTTTACCGTTTCTTTAATTACCACAGTCACGCTTTTTCTGTTAGTCCTTCTTATCAGTTTTATATCAAGAGGCTTGATGACAGAATCCTCAAGGTGGTGGCAGGTATGGACCTTATTGAGGTTTACCTTCCCCTACCTGATATTCATATCTTTGACCGCTCTTAACATGGGTGTACTCAATGCATATAAAAATTTTTTTCTCCCTTCTCTATCACCGGTTATTCTTGATGCAGTATGGATTGCAGGACTTTTTCTACTACTACCTCTCTTTGGAAATACACCTGAAAAACAGATATTTGGTTTATGCACAGCCGTATTTCTGGGAGGAATGGGACAGTTTTTATTGACACTCATACCGGTCCTTAGGAAAGGGTACAAAATCAGGCTGAATTTCCGGTTTGCTCACCCTGTGATAAAGAAAATGAGCAGACTGCTTGCACCTGTGGTCATAGGGGTTGCGGTCACCCCCATAAACCTTCTGGCTGATTATTCTCTTGCAAATCTACTCTACAAAGGTGCAGTTTCCGGTCTGTGGTACAGCACAAGAATTTTTCAACTTCCTCTCGGCGTTTTTGCCATTTCCATCTCAACGGTGGTTCTTCCATGGTTTTCTGAAGATGCGTCTTTAAAGAATGATGAAGGATTCATAAAGAACCTGAGGTTCTCCATGAAACTTCTTACCATTCTTCTGCTTCCGTTTACCTTCGGTTTGATTGTTTTCAGTGATGAGATAGTTTCTTTTCTTTTTGCCAGAGGAATGTTCGGGTTAGAGTCAGTTTCCCTCGTCTCTTCTCCCCTTATTTTTTACTCCATCGGCCTGCTGGGATATGGAGGAGCATCGGTATGGAGCAGGGCTTTTTATGCCTGTAAAGATACGTCTACCCCTGTTAAGGTTGGAATTTTCAGCATAGTGATAAATCTTGTTTTAAATCTCGTTTTTATGAGATTGATAGGGCACAGTGGTATAGCCCTTTCCACTTCACTGGTCGGAATGACAAATTTTATCCTTCTGGTCATAATCTTTAATAAAAAACATATATACGTTGACCTGAAGACAATGATTCCACTGCTTACAAAAATCTTTGTTTCAGCACTTTTTATGGGAGCAGTACTTTTTCTCTACAAAAATGCCTTTAAAAACCTTTTTTCCTTGCCTATCCTATTGTTTACTGGTATAATCATAGCAGTTGGAGTTTATCTTTTCTGTTTAAGGTTGTTTTCCTCTCACCTGAAAGAGGATTAATAAAAATAGGGGTTAAATTATGCAAGGTATACAGTTTATAATTTTGTTGTTTATACTTTTTTTTTCCGTTGTGGTACACGAGTTCTGCCATGGTTACGTGGCATATATGAACGGAGACGAAACTGCTAAAATGATGGGCAGGCTTACCCTGAACCCCATTCCCCACATTGACCTTTTTGGAACCATATTGCTCCCTATCATACTTTTGCTGGTTACGGCAGGAAGGTTTGCCATCGGAATGGCAAAACCGGTTCCCATCAACCCTTTTAATTTCAGGGATTATGACAGAGGGATATTCACCGTGGGTCTGGCAGGACCCGCAAGCAATATTATAATTGGTACAATTCTGGCACTTCTTTCCAGAGTTTTTCATGCAGGAACTGTTAAGGAGATACTCTTTCTCGGAGCATACATAAACTTTATCCTTGCGTTTTTCAATCTTATCCCCATCCCTCCTCTTGATGGTTCAAGGATGCTGAGTGTTTTTTTGCCGGGAAACATACGTTATCGTTACGAAAAACTGGAAAGATACGGTATTTTCATTGTAATGGCTTTTGTTTTTCTCGGCGGTTTCAGTTTAATTGTCCCGCTGGTCCAGATGGTCGTTAATACCCTTGCTGGCGGACAGATATAAAAGAGCAACGAAACTCCGACATCAATTCTCCTCCTTTAGCAAAGTAGGGCCGGGAAGGGTTCAGGTAAGAAAAAATCTCCCTGTATCCCTCTTTGACAAGGGGGAATTCAAGTAGGATTCGGGGATGGTAAAGAACATGGCTACTCTACATGCTATAAGTCCTGAGGGAAGGTACTGCTTTTTCGGATATTATGATAAATGCATGTGGGATGAAAAAGAGGAATTTTATCTGTTTCACGAGGCAGGTTTTCAGAACAGAGCACCGGGTAAAGATGATATGGTGAAAATCTGTCTTTTGGAAACAAAAACAGGTAAGGTAGATGTTATAGATGAAACCCGAGCATGGAACTTCCAGCAGGGAGCAATGCTCCAGTGGCTTCCGGAGCAGAGAATACTTTATAATTCCGCAAAGGATGGTATCTTTATAAGCATAATATACGAACTGAAAAGTGGTAAAAAGAGAGAAATTTCACGTCCAGTGAGTGCAGTGAGTCCTGACGGGAAATATGCACTAAGTATAAATTTCGCAAGGCTTGCCAGGTGGCGACCGGGCTATGGTTACGCGGGACTGCCCGATACCTTTGAAAATAAAAGGTGGCCTGAGGATGATGGTTTGTACATTGTCAATCTGGAAACGGGTGACCACAAACTTATTATACCTCTTGCCCGGTTGTTATCTTTCAGGAATGAAAAGGATATCAACAACTCTTTTGCATGGATAAACCACACGGAATTTTCTCCTGACGGCAAAAGGTTTTCATTCCTTAACAGGTGGAAAAAAGAACTTTCGGAACAATTTATAACAAGGTTTTTCAGTTCAAACATAGAGGGGAAAGAAGTCTATGATCTTGTGGACAGCTATCTTATATCGCATTATGACTGGAAAAATGACGGGGTTATAGTTGCATGGATGGAGTATAAGGATAAACAGGGTTTCTGGTTGATAGATGATAAGACAGGGAAGTGCCGCTTTTTGAGTGACAATATCCAGAAGTTAGATGGGCATTGCAGTTATTCTGATGATGAAAGATATGTTTTATTGGATACCTATCCCGTAGATGGCTACAGATATCTGAAAATTTTTGATACCTTCAATAACACTGAAAAAACTATTGGAAGGTATTACTCTCTTCCTGAGGTGATTGGAGAAATAAGATGTGACCTGCATCCACGATGGGGAAGAACACAAAAGAAGATTTCTTTTGATTCTACACATGAAGGTTACAGAAGGGTTTACGTAGAAGATATAGAAAGGTATCTTTAGAGTTTAAAAAGGAGGGAAAAATGGCGGAAGGACTGTTCAATTTTGTTGTAACTTTTTTTTCAGGCTGGGGATGGCAGGCATTGGGAAAGGTTCCAAATCCAGTAACAGGTAAAATTGAAAGAAACCTTGAGATGGCAAAACAGATTATAGAGATTGTGGAGATGCTCAGGGGAAAAACAAAAGGGAATCTCACTGAGGATGAAGAGAAACTTTTAACCGGGGTCATTGCAGAACTTCAGTTGAACTACGTTGATGAACTTAAAAAGCCTCCTGTTGAAGCGAAAAAAGAAGAAGATAAAACACCCGATGACGAACAAAAAAATAAAAAAGAAACTGAGTAATACTCCTGATGTACCCGGAGTCTATCTTATGAAGGACAGGGATAATAATGTCATATACGTGGGAAAGGCACTATCCCTGAAGAAGAGGATTAACTCATACTTCCATTCAGGCGGAAATAATACTAAAAACCTCGTTCTTTCCGGTAGGATAGAGAACTTTGAGTTTATTCCCGTTGCATCGGAAGCAGAGGCATTGATACTTGAAAATATCCTGATAAAAAAGCATCAGCCGAAGTATAATACAAACCTTAAGGATGACAAAAGTTATCCCATGATTAAGATTACGGATGAGAAATTCCCTGCAATCCGTATTGTGCGTGAACAAAAAGACGGCAGTTCTATTTACTTTGGTCCTTTTACCAATGCGGATTTGATAAAACGAGTGGTTAAATTTATCAGGAGGTATTATCCCGTAAGAAACTGCAGGTATAATCTTGAGAAAAAGAAGGTACGTTTGTGCACACAGTATTATATACACAGATGTGCCGGACCCTGCGAAGGGAAAATTTCAGAAGCGGAATACAGAGATATTGTTCAAGGTCTGGTTGCATTCTTTGAAGGTAACTACAAAGATTTTAA
>CAYORP010000005.1:0-9750 GCA_964406415.1 uncultured bacterium | reverse complement strand
CTTCGCCTCAATACGGCTCGCAATGACGTGGTTGAGTGAGGACTTACCTTCCTTTGGCCAGGGAGGATTTGTTTTTCAATATTGATACGGCGGGATAGCCCATTCCGACAGGACCTTAGGGTCAACCTTATAAAACTTCCCCAGAGATATGCGCCTTACATTGTCCATCTCAACCTGCCTGCCCACAAAATAAGAGAAGACCGTTTCAATCCCGTAGGGTATGACCCTGCCCGTTTTAACATAGTCCATTATCGCCGTATATCTCGCAATATCATAGTCTTCTGCAGTAATCGGGACCTTAATATGGTACACCTTATCTACCGAACCCCAAAAAACGTCTTCGTTAAAAAACCTTTCCCTTTTTATGCCTCCCGCGTCAATAAGAAGGCCCTTTTTCAACTCCTCTCCCAACATCTTGATTTGTATGAGTGTTGATATATTTGCAAAGTCTACCTCAAGACGCAGGTATCCATCCAGAAACTCCGAGTGAGAACTCCTTAGGAGTTCACCTGCTGTGTCGTAATAGGTCTTTTTCAAAGACAGCAGAAGCCCTTCTGCCTCCCTGTTTTTTGAGATTAAAGAAAGCACGTCTTTTAAATACACGGGGACATCTTTGTAGTTGTCATTTTCAAGTGCTGACCTGAGGGTGAAATAGTCAACTGAGGAGTGAACTGCATAGTTTTTTTCTTCTTCACCTGTTTTTCTGTCAAGGAGGATTTTGAGGTTGTGGTAGTCGTACCTCAAAAGAAAATAGCGGTATATGTCAGGAGGAAGATTTTTGTGCATCTCTTCTACAAGGTCTGCGGTCAGTTCTTCAAAAAACTCAGTCAGTTCTTCCGCCACGGCAGGATTCTGCGGCAACTCATTATAACGGCTGTGCGCAAGTATACTGACAAACTCACTGAACCCTTTTGACTGTACTACCTTTGCCATTTCATCCGCAGACAGAAACCTTTTCTCAAGAGATTTTATGCTTCCGCTCACGGCTATTATATCATCCATCTTTGAAGTCTTTGAGAACCTGAAAGTCTTTCTTAAGAAGTTCAATCTTCCCCGGGTCATACACTGCTACCGCGGGATGGTATAATGCTATTACCCTCACACTGTTAAAAATATCCTCGGAATTCTCAAGCACCCTCCCGTGAAGAGCGGTAATTGAACCACGCTCACTGAAAGAATACCTTTCAAGGATATACCTCAAGGCATGCCTGCCAAGACAGCATATGACAACAGGCTCTATAATCTCTATTTGTCTTTCAAGATAATGGCTGCAGGCTTCCACTTCTTCTCTTTCCGGGTCGCGGTTGTTGGGCGGCCGGCACTTTATTATGTTGGTTATGTAGATGTCCTCGCGCTTAAGACTGATTGAATCCAGCAGTATATCAAGAACCTCACCCGCTTTTCCGCAAAAGGGCACACCCCGTATGTCTTCGTTGTATCCCGGGGCCTCTCCCACAAAGAGTATCCTTGAAGATGGACTGCCGGCACCGAAAACCACGTTTTTTCTGGTCTTCCACAGTCCGCATTTTTTACACTCCTTCGCTTCTTTTGCATACACCTCAAGTTCTGTTTTTCTGTCCATCGGTACTGGCAAAAACGCCTCCTATTTTTTCTCTCAATCTATCAGCCATCGTTGTCTTCACACTCTCCCAGTCAAAAACAAGATTCCATTTCCCTGATGAAACAACAAATCCGTTTTTCAGGTTTCTGTCTTTCTCTACTTTTATATCTTTTATCTCAAGATTTTCAGCAGATTCAGGGACCCTTACAACAAAATCTTTTTCTCCAATGCCCTTGCAGAGAAAGATAATCATATCTTTCATATTTTTATTAAGGTAGCCGTTAAACCTTTCCTCTATCTTCTCCATAACTTTATCTATAAAGGTATTCTGCAGAGCAAGCACCTCTTTTCCCTTCTCCATGCGAAAACTGGAAAATTTCCTTTCTTCTTCTTTGTCTACCTTAGATTTTTCTGCCTGCAGTTTATCCTCATATTCCTTGTCTATCTTTTCTTTTTCGGCTGAATAACATTCCTGAAGTTCTTTCTCCGCCTTCTTTATGATATCTTCTGCCTTCTTTTCTGCATCCTCAACCACTTTTTTTATCAGTTTTTCTACCATTTTTTATATTTTCACCGCAAAGAGAAGAAATATGGAGACTACCAGTGCCAGAACCGCATAGGTTTCTACCAGCGCTCCGTAAACCATGGCTCTCATACTTGCCTCGGGATGTTTTGACGCAACTGCAATCCCTGCCGCACAGACCTTGCCCTGGTGTATGGCGGAAAACATGCCCGAAACTGCTATCGGCAGCGATGCAATGAGAATCTGAAGACCCTGGAATGCGGTCACAGCCACTGCTTCACCTCCCAGGATGCCGACCTTCATCAAAACCAGAAAACCGGTCAAAAAACCGTATATGCCCTGGGTACCGGGCAGGGCAACGAGCAAAAGCATAATTCCAAACTTGTCAGGTTCCTCGGACAAAACTCCGTTGGCCTCTCTTCCTGCATATCCAATACCTATACTTGAACCGGTCCCGCACAAAAACACCGCAAGAGCAGCCCCTGTTAAAGCGTAAATCATACCCATATCCATTTTAAGTTCTCCCTTATTTGCCCCCTGAAAGGGGGTCAGGTCTTGCTTTTTGCATTTCCCTCCAAAAACTACAATATAGCAGATATATAATATGTATGTTTTGCAAAAAGCAAGACCTGACCCCTATATATCCTCTTTAAGTTTCTTTATCAACTCAGGCACGACCTCAAAAAGGTCACCTACTATACCAAGATTTGCAACCCTGAATATAGGAGCATCAGGGTCCTTGTTTATGGCAATGATGTAGTCGGAGGTCTGCATACCTGCAAGGTGCTGTATGGCCCCGGAGATACCACAGGCAATGTATATCTTGGGCTTGACAGTCTTCCCGGTTTGTCCAACCTGATGGGGATACGGTATCCATCCTGCATCCACTGCGGCTCTGGAAGCACCAATGGTACCCCCCAGAAGGTCTGCAAGTTCTTTGAGCAGTGCGAAGTTTTTCGGGTCCTTTATCCCTCTTCCTCCGGAGACAATTACCTCCGCCTCCTGAAGGTCAACGCTGTTTTCCACCTTTTCTTTCCCGAGTATCTGCACAGTATTCTTCAGTTCGTCCTTCAGAAAGGGTTCTAATATTATCTCAGGTGCTCCATTTTGACTTATAACCGGTGCCTCGTCAAAAATCTTCGGTCTTATCGTGGCTATCTGCGGCCTGTAATTCTCACAGACAATCCTTGCCATAAGACTCCCTCCGAAGGTAGGTCTGGTCTGCAGAAGCAGATTCGTTTCCCCATCAATGTCTATGCCGGTACAATCTGCAGTCAACCCGGTCCTGACCTTCACCGCAACCGCAGGAATAAAAGACCGTCCCATCATTGTCGCTCCGGCAAGTACAATGTTCGGCATATATTTAGAAACCAACTGCGCCATTGCCAGTGCATAGGGTTCCTCCTGAAAAGGCTCAAGAGAAGGGTCTTCTACAATATAGACCCTGTCCGCCCCTCTTTTCCCCAGTTCACCGGCAAGACCTTTAACGTTTCCTCCGAGTAACACCCCCGAAATCTCTTCGCCGAGTGTTTTCTTCAGTTTAAGTGCCGCATTAAGCATTTCCAGAGATACAGAGGTAAGTTTGCCGTCCCTGCTCTCTGCAAAAAACCATATACCTTTATAACGACTGAGGTCCACCGTGACTGCCTGTTTCTCTTCTTCCTCCAGTGCCCCTTCAGGGCAGGCATTTATACACAAGCCGCACAGGGTACAGTTCTCGTTTATGTAAATTTTACCGTCTCTTATCTCTATCGCACCAAAGGGGCATGTATCAATACACTCCTTGCACAGAGTGCATTTTTCATATAGTATCCTGATAGCCATTATATAACCCCCAGTTTTTTTAACTCTCTGGCAAGTTCATCCGCAAGTTCTTCAGGTTCCCCTTCCACCTTCCTGCCTTCTTTCTGCATCTGTTCTGTCCAGACATCAACGACACGTGTTGGAGAGCCATCCTGTCCATAATGACTGGCATCCCCTTCAATATCACCGCTATTCCACAGGTTGACCTTTGCCTTCTTTGCATTCATCATACCTTTAAGAGACGGGATTCTCGGCAGGTTTATTTCTTTTATAACCGTAATCAACACAGGCAGTCCAGTTTTAATCTCTTCATAGTGGTCTTCCATCATACGGATACACTCCACACTGTCTTCAGATACATCCTTTATCTTGCTGACGTAGGTAACGTAAGGTATTGAAAGATAGTTGGCCAGTTCAGCACCAACCTGTCCTGTGCTTCCATCAAGGGTTTCCCTCCCGCATATAATCAGGTCAAATTTTCCAAACTTCTTTATACCACGGCTGAGGGTGTAAGAGGTTGCAAGCGTATCGCTGCCGGCAAACTGCCTGTCGCTTAAAAGAACTGCATTGTCCACCCCCATAGATATAGCCTCTCTCAGTGCTTTTTCCGCTTGAGGAGGCCCCATGGATATTACTGTAACTGTTCCACCAAACCTCTCCTTGCACCGCACAGCCTCTTCTATCGCATAGGTATCATATGGGTTAACTATGCTCTCCACTCCTTCCCTGACAATTCTTTTTGTCTCAGGGTCTATCTTCACCTCAAATGTGCCGGGGACCTGCTTGATGCACACTATAATCTCCATATACCTCCTAATTTTTTATAAACCCATAAGTGATTTTTTGACAATAATTATACCATAATCTTTCTGGATTTCTAAACCTTAACTATTGTCCCTGAACGAAAAGATTCGTAAGCCTTATCGGAGAGCAAAGCAACTTTTTCTATAATGGACAACGAGGTTACCGGTTCCCTGCCTTCAAGGATACACCTTACAAGGTCCTCCGCAGGACTCTTTACCTCAGGTTCAACTGCGGGTATCTCCTTTTTCTCCTTTTCCCCGTTGAAATGGACATAACAATCCTCAGAAAAACTCACCTTCATAACACCCTTTGTCCCCCATAGCATAAGACACTCTCTGAAATTAGGGTCCATCCCCAGTATCCCGAAATTGCCGAGTGCCTTTTCTTTAAAAGCGACTGCACAGGCGGTATTTACATCCACCTTTTTATCATAGAAATCAATAAAAGCACCTATGTTAACCGGTGTTAACCCCGTCAGGAAAAAGAGCATCGCCACAAAATGGCTGCCTGAATCTGTCAGTTGGCCCTTACCCCCGAGTTTCGGGTCAAACCTCCATATCCTTCCACTCTTTGTAACAAGGTTTATCCAGTCCTGTGCGAGAAAACCGGAGACAAAAAAGATGTCTCCGATACCACCCTCGTCTATAATCTTCTTTGCCCCCCACACCT
Organism: uncultured bacterium; assembly: GCA_964406415.1. Taxonomy (GTDB): domain Bacteria; phylum Ratteibacteria; class UBA8468; order B48-G9; family JAFGKM01; genus JAFGKM01. Next base: position 4,390 of record CAYORP010000005.1, on the reverse strand, counting down.
GAGACGTATAGTGCCTCTGGTAGCCGACCACCAGTGCTTTCTTCGTACGCTTAACAATCTTTCGCAGTTTTACCGCCTCATCATAGGTAACCACCGCAGGTTTCTCCACCAGCACATCAATTCCATTTTCCATAGCGAACTTTATCTGCGGAAGATGAAGCGTATGCGGAGAACAGATGACAACGCCATCCACACCGCCTTTCTCTATCAATTCTTCATCACTCCCGTATGTAGATATACCGCCGGATGCCGACTGTGCTATGAACCTTTCAGCATTCTCCTTTTTCGGGTCAAAAACAGCAACAATCTCCGCCTTACCTGTATCGTTCAATTCCTTTAAATGCTTATATGCTATAGAACCCGTCCCGATAAATCCAATCTTTACCTTTTTCATTCTTCCTCCAGTTCCCTTTTCACCCTTGAAAAAATGGGATGAACAACGTTCTGAAGACTTTACCACATATCTCTATAAATTACCAGCCCTTTTTATTATCAGAAATCCGATATAAGGGACCTTAATAAAAAGCAGGGGCAGTAATCTCTCAAGGTTTTTGCAATTAATACAAGCGCAATAAATTAAAGGGCCTCTGAATTTTGGGTATCAGGACTTGACCTCTATTTCTCCAATTTGGTACCATCCGTCATCCTGCAGACCTTCAATGGCTAATTTTACTTTTATCTGGAATGTTGTAAGGTCCCTGTCAAGTATGGCTATCTGCAGATTATATTTCCCTTCAGGCATATCGGGCAGGAGTACAGAACTGTCATATATATTGTCCCCGGGAAGCCATTTTGTAATATCGGCACCGGTAACGAGAATTTCTGAGTGCTTTTCGTTTTTCAGTCTTAGTGCCAAAGGATACCTTTTATAGATAGGGGCAACCCCTTTGTTTTCCCACCAGGAGGTAAAGTTCAGTTCTCCGAGAGGGTGAACCTCCGGAAGATATGTAAACCTGCGGAGGACAAATCGGTAACCCATCCTTTTTATCCATTCGTTGACCTGATTCTGCCAGGCTTTCGGAACCGGGGATGACTTTGCATTAAAAGAGGAGATATGCCACTTTAAAGACTCGTTGATAATGTATTCTATATCCCAGCCCTCATCTTCCCATTTCTGCATATTCCAGCAGACCTCCAGACTGACAGGGGCGTTCTTCCAGGCGTCCTGCATCCCGCTTTTTATAATCTGCTGAGGATAAAAGTCAAGCATATGTGACCATACCTTACTGAATCCTCCCATATCTCCCAGACAGTCCACCCGCCAGCCGACGTTCCGTTGCGAAAGACCGTATCCATTTGTTTTTTCGTCGGTGAGGAGCATAATGAGGTCGGTTTTTGGGAATGTCTCCAGATATGCGCCTATAAGAGATTTTCTTGTCTCCTGCGTTAGCAGGTTAGAACCCGCTCCTTCCCCCCATGGTCCGACGATTGAAGTGTCCACGCTTTCCAGAGCCGGATGCCCGTCATATCGTTTGCCGAGACCTCTTATCATACCTCCGAAATACTTTATATAGAGAGGATTCTCAGGATTGGTTCTCCATCTCACAGGAAGTTTTTTTTCTTCACCCACAAGGCTTCGGTACCAGGCAGGCACATCATCCTGCTCTCTGGAGCCATAAGGGGCAATACGCAACAGTAGTGTTTGTCCGCGCTGTACAGCCGTTTCCAGCGCCTTGTCAATCATATCCCAGCGGTACTGCCCCGGCTCAGGTTCAATAAACCTCCAGTACAGGCGAAAATATGCGAGACTGGTTGCAGGGTGGTCTAAGTTTTCAAGGCTTCCACCAAATTCCTGATATTCAATGGGATAACCCTCATTTACTCTTTTCTTTGAGTTATCGCCATTAAAACACTGGAATGTCATAAACCCTTTACCCGGATTAACCAGCACTTTACTGGTTGGTTTTGGACGGATTATGACCTCTTGTATCTGCTCATTACTCATTTTTTTTTAATCAACCTTATAATAAACTGGGCAATCTCTTGACGGTACCGGTTGAGTTGTTCAGGTTTATTCCAGGCGTCAATCCTGTCGGTGGCATCTACCGAACTGGCCCCTATCCTTGTGGATATCTCGGGCATTTCATTTCTTATCTTCTTCAGGTATTCCTCGGCTTTCTTTGCCGCCTCTCTTTGCGAACTGTCACCGTTTTTTTCTGTTTCCTTAATCAGACTTTCCAGAAGGTAGATATATCTGTAGTCGTCAATCCCCTCTCTGGATATCTCCCAGTCAGTCCTTGGCTCAGGGTCATGCTGACTGAACTGCCCGACAGGGGCATAGGTGGTAACGTACATTCCAGGCCAGGTTATAGAACTTCCTGAAGCCGGAGGGTATGCCCATTCCCATCGTCCTTTTGCTCCTGCCTTCCATGTGCCGAACCCCCAACTGTAGCGGAACCTTCCGGAGTTATACAGCCACAGGGTTTTTTTGTGTCTGTGTATCGCTTCAGAGATACGCGGTGCATTGCCGCCGGCGTGGATAGTGACGACATCCATCAGGGGGACGGTCTCAGAGTAACTGTGTCCTTCGGGATTGGTCTGGTCTCCTGTGAAGGTAATATGGACTTTTGCGTCCGGTATGTCCTTGTAAAGTTCAAGCAGGTGCTTGAGTTCAACAAAGTTTAACCTCCAGTAGTCCTCTCTGGTCTCTCTCGGCTCGTCAGTAGGCCAGAAGAATATCTCCATCCCTTTCTTTTTTATCCAGTCCTGTATCTGTCTCACTGCGTCTTTATAGGCGGCATCATATTTCGGACTGCTCATTTGCCTGTTGTATCCAGGATTAAGCAGGTGAGGGCCTTTCATATTTAATTCTTTTAAGAGTGAAACATTTTCTTCAAGAACCTCTATGTTGGTTATCCTTACCTTGCCATTGGTTTCTTCCCAATCTGCACCAAAATCCACCGCGTTTATTCCGTGTTCCTTCTGGTCCTTAATGCCTCCCTTTCCACGGGCAAAACTGGCGTAGACACCAAAACTGACATCTGTATTCTCAGGCAGGATGAAAGGATAGACAGTCAGTTTAAGAGAAACCTCTGAGGGCGGGGCATCAGATGATGTAACCCTGATTTTCCCTGTATAGTCGCCTGCCTTTGTATCTTCCGGGACATATACTGTCAGCCAGTAACGCCGGCAGACCTCTTTGCGCATCAAGACATCCCTGTCCTTGCATAGTACCACAGGAGATATTTTGAACACAGGGATTCTCCCTTCAATCAGATAGTTGACCAGATAGATGTCAATGTTGTCACTCTTTATCTTTCCTTCTCTGCCAGTGAGGTCTGTCACCTCTAAGTTTACCCCTTTTAGGTCCTGCAGTGGATAGACAGAGAGCGTTACCGGCTCATACTCGCCTCTGGCTGCAGAGATATGTATTCCAGAGTCAATCTTTTCCTGAGGCCGCGGGGTACTGCCGGGTAAAACAGGGAATGTGTAACCTCTCGAAAATAAGATGTACCCTTTCTCCTTATCTCTATCCGTAATGACAGGGGCAGGTTCTACCGGGTTTTTCTTTAACATAAACTTACCGATACGCTCAAGGATATAAATCTGGTTTTTTTCTTCCGGGGCGAGTTTCTCAATCGCCTCCAGAAAACCCTTGGGCGGGTTGTCCTTCAGTCCTGCAGAGAGGTAAGACGGTAACAGCAGGAAAAGACAAAGCAATATAAACCCCACTATTCTCTTTCTTAACACCATATTTCCTCCTTTTGGCTGTTTACGTTCTGCCAGTTTATCTCTTATCCCCCCCTTTATCAAAGGGGGAAACAGGGAGATTCAGTGTTTCAGTCTCCTGACGGACTCTCTGTTTGGTTGGGGTGCAGGAACGCCGTCAGGTCTCCTCTCCATACCCCTCCACCGAAGGTCGCAACATAGAAAATCTTCGGGTCTTCAGGGTCAAAGGTAACATTGTTGCAGGATTTAAATGGGATAGACTCAATACGGTTCCACGATTTTCCCGCATCAGTTGTTATCCAGAGTCCGTGGGTTGTCGTTCCTACAAAGAGCAAATCAGGATTGTCCGGATGCATATTGATGTAAAGTGCATGGACATAGCCCTGACCGCCGGTTACTGCGAAATCTTCGTCCTTAAGCAGCCGCGTCCACGACCTACCGCCGTTGGTTGTTTTATATACACCTCCTTCGTTACTGCCGGGAATAGTTGCGGCAGTGAGATAGATTATCTCCGGATTTTCCGGATGTATGACAAAATGGCCCGGCCATTTGAGACTGACTGAAGATGTAATATCCGTCCAGTTATCTCCTCCGTCGCTGGATTTCCATATCCCGCCGGATATCGGGAACGTATGCCCTTCCCGACGGGCAGTAATGGATGTGTAGATATTGCCTGTTTTGGGGTGAACCTTTACCATAAGTGTGTGAAGGTTTCCGGGGT
>CAYORP010000004.1:0-19446 GCA_964406415.1 uncultured bacterium | reverse complement strand
TAGAGATGTACCTGTCCCCAAAAATAAAAAACCGGAAGAGATTGTGAAGGCAATTAACAGCGTGAGGTGGGGCATACAGAAAAGACATCTGAATATATGCGAGGAGTGTTTGAGGGTATGTCCTGAAAGAGGCAACAAGAGATAAATACTTACGTTTGTTCCCTCTCCCCCCATCCTGACCTTCTCTCCTGGGGGGAGAAGGAAATAAAAGGATGGGGAGAGGGTATAGGGTGAGGGGGAGTAGAAATAATGGATAAGGATAGACTGAAGGAGTGTGCAGAACAGGCAGGAGCGGATATAGTGGGAATCGCTAATATTGAGAGGTTTGATGAACTGCCTCCGGAAAAACATCCGCGTTCAATCTTTCCCGAGGCGAAGTCTGTCATTGTTCTGGGAAGAAGGATTACGCGGGGAACGCTAAGAGGTGTTGAGGAAGGGACGAACTTCACCAACTATTCTCTGTATGGCTATGACTGGCTGGATAATCGTTTCATAGCACTGACAACATTTACCGTATCTGAATTTCTTGAAGACAACGGATGGGAGGCTGTACCTTTGCCTAACCTTCCTCCTGAGGTTCCACCTATGGGGGTTAAGGTGAAGAAAGAGATTCCAGCTCCCAATGTCATGCTTGATTTTGATGATGCGGCGGTTCGGGCAGGGGTTGGTGAGATAGGCTACCTTGGAGTCCTTCTCACGCCGCAGTTCGGACCACGCCAGCGTATCCAGATAATTCTTACAGATGCGGAGATTGAACCGGACCCGATACTCAGGGATGATATATGCACAAGAGATAGTAGGCTTAAAGATTTTTGTCCGCTCGGTGCGATTGAGGGAGAAAGAGAGGTTGTTATTCTCGGCAAGAAGATGGTTGTGGCAGAGATAGACTACAAAAAGTGTGCATCCTGTAAAAACGGGGCAATGCCCAACCGTTATCACCCTGCAGGGAAACCTGACCGTCTTGCCGCGGTGTGTATAAGGAGTTATGCAGACTACCTGGAGAAAAACGGCAGAATAAAAAACAGATTTAAAATGCCTTTTCGCCAGAGAGATGCCTGGACGGTAGTAAAAGAAGAGGTAGACCTGTACCGCTATTGAAAGGAAGATTATCACCGTAATGGGTATCACTCAATCCCCCTTCATCCCCCTTTTCTAAAGGGGGAGATAAGGAGGGAGAGGAGCCTTTTCCAAAGGGGGAGATAATCTTCGCAGTTCCCCCCTTTAACAAAGGGGGGGTAGAGGGGATTTGGAGGGTGAGGGAGGATTTGAAAGGGGGAAAATATGCCTGGTCTAAACAGTGGACCGACAAAAAAACAGATAAAAGAGTACGCATTATCCAGAGGACTTGACCTTTTTGGCGTTGCAAACATAGAAAGGTTTGAAAATGCTCCGGAGAGGATGCACCCTGCAAACATATTCCCGGAGGCTAAATCAGTTATAGTTGTGGGGAGAAGAATTATACGTGGAGGATGGCGAGGGATAGAGGAGGGTACCTACTGGCCCAGTTACACATATTTTGACTACCATGGGCTTCTCAATACATACTTTATACCACTACCTCTTTATGAAACTGCCTGTTTTATAGAGGACTTCGGATATGAAGCAGTTCCATACTATCCTGGTGTTCCTGAGGTTCAATCGCCTGATGCAGAACCGCTAAGATTAGGAGGGGTTGTCCCTGATGTTAACCTTTCTATAAGAATTGCAGCAGTTGCCGCAGGACTGGGTGAGATAGGATGGGCAAGGGTATTCCTCACAAAAAAGTTCGGGCCCAGACAGAGACTGGCAGCGATAATCACAGACCTTGAACTTGAGCCTGACCCGCTCGTGGAACCTAACAGTATATGCAAACTTTGTATGGAGTGTATAAAAGGTTGTGTCGGTGCTATACCACACATAAAGGAGAAAAAGTTCAAAGAGATTAAGATAGAGGATACGACCTACCGATGGGCAGATATTGACTATGGCAAGTGTACACTTGCATACCATGGAGGCGACCCGCGCCTATCTCCATTCATACCCAAAGCACTGCCGGGATACCACTTTGATGTGATGAAACAAAACATCTCTGAGGAGATTGCATATAAGTTTTGCTGGCCTATGTCAGTGGGTGTATGGAGAAAAAGTGAAGAAGAACCTTCCGGTTATATCATAGAGGGACATGCATATACTGCAAGATGGGGGGTTGGCGGTTCTTATGGCATCGGAGGTTCAAGGGGTTGTATGCGAAGTTGTTTTAACTATATGGAAAGTCACAATATGATTGAACAGAGATTCCATAATGGTCCTTTTATAAGACGTCCACGGTGGCTCCTTGACCCCTCCGGCAAACCCGAAAAATGAAACTTTCCCGGTAAAGGCATATGCCAAATTTCGGGACTTGACATGATTTTATCGGACAGGTATAATGACCATAACAATTGATATGACCATTATAATTGATGGAGGAGGTAAAAATGCCTGCAAAAGTCAGTGCGGTTGAGGTGCGGAAAAACCTTGGAAGATTTCTCAATATCGTTGAGTTGAAAAATGAAGAGATTATTATTGAGCGGGCGGGAAAACCGGTTGCAAAGTTGACTCCGTGCAGAAAAACAGATTACGCAGGAAGCAGGAAAGAGGATTTCAGGAAAACGCGCGGTTTGGGTAAAAAGGTATGGGAGAAGATTAACGCAGATGGATATATCAAGAATGAGAGGGCGCAATGGGATTGAAACTTGTTCCGTCCGACAGAATTTTCATGGATACAGCCCCGTTCATATATTTTTTTGAAGAACATCCTGCGTATATTGGAAAACTCAATAATCTTTTTGACAGTGTTTACATGATGGGCATCCCGGTGGTCACTTCAATCGTAACGTATGTTGAGGTACTGACATATCCTGAAAAAACAGGCGCAAAGAAACTGGCTGCAAAATACCGTGACAGTCTGACAAACTCGGAACTCATCAGTATATACCCCTTAAATCTTCAGGTTGCCGATATGACCGTAACTTTCCGTGTTAAATACGGGCTGAAAACGCCCGATGCCATTCAGATTGCCACTGCCGTCGTATGTGGTGCGGATTACGTAATCACAAATGACAGGGAATGGAAAAGGGTCAGAGACGTTCGTACAGTCCTCCTCTCCGAACTGTAATTTTCCCCCATTCACACAAACAGGTATTCTTCTTCCGGGATGAGAAGAGAGGCAATGGTGTTGCAAGTAAGAAATCTTCTGAGTCTCTTTTTGTAGCGATAGGTCCGGCTCATCACTCTTCTTATCTCCTGCAGTCTTTCATTTGCTGATTCTTTACCCTTTTTTACAGCATATTCATATCTTTGAAAATCGTTCCAGCGCATATCTTCAAGTGCAGGTTTTATCACAAGGTCTGCCAGACGACTGTTTTCGTTATCAAATCTTGACGCAAGAAGTTCATCGGTTCTGAGATGCAGATTAACAACTGATGCCATCTCCCTTACCGGCGGTAGATATTGACTCAGGTTAATTGCAATAATGCTTTCAGCACCGGAAAGAACTGCGCCCTTCACAGGTAAACGGTTTGTGATGCCTCCGTCTATTAAGAGCATCTTATCATATTCAACTGGAGGGAAAATCCCCGGTATGGCACAGGATGCCATAACGCCTTTCCACAATTTTCCGCTCTTTATGTATATGTCCCTGCTTGATACGAGGTCAAAAGCGGTTACAACGAGATGAATGGGAAGGTCCTCAAATGAGATGTCACTGAACAGTTTTCTGAAAACAGGTTCCACATCATCTTTTTGAACGAGGGCATTATCTCTCAACATTTTCACCAGGAGAAGTTTTTTCTTTACGGTGGATATTGTCTTCATAAAAAACCCCTGCTGGTCTACTTCAAATTCAACCGCCTCCATATTTAAACCTTCCAGTATCTTAAATTCCCTCGTTTCTTCTATCTTCTCAAAAACCTCTATTTTATCTGCATACATTGCATAAAAAGCACCGGCAAGCGCCCCTGCAGAAGTTCCACATAGTAGGTCTGGTCTGAGACCTGCCCGTTCAAGAACTGTTGTTGCTCCCAGATGTGCAAAACCCTTTGCTCCTCCGCCACCGAGAACGAGTGCGTTTCTGTGTTTTTCCATTTTATCCCTTGACAACAGCAAGAGGTATCATCCTGGCTATTTTTCTGCACAGCCCCGCGCCTTCCACCACCTTTATTACCTCATCTATATCCTTGTATGCCTCAGGGATTTCCTCTAAAAGACCTTTTTTGCTGGAACCTTTGACAAGAATCCCCTTTATGGCAAGTTCTCTGGCAATTGCCCTGTTTTTATTTTCCTTCACGGCCTGGTGACGTGACATTGTTCTTCCCGCACCGTGGCTGGTACTCCCCCAGGTTTTTTCCATTGCTTTCTCAGTCCCTACAAGTACGTATGAACAGGTTCCCATTGTCCCCGGGATTATTACCGGATGACCTGTATGTTTATACCTGTCGGATAGTTCCGGGTGTCCTCCGGGAAATGCCCTCGTTGCTCCTTTTCTGTGAACGTAGAGCATCTTCTCTCTCCCGTCTACGTTGTGTTTTTCAAATTTGCATATGTTATGGGTAACGTCATAAACAAGAGAAAGTTGCATATCTTCCCATGAGGTTTTAAATACCTTCAAAAAAACCTCCCTTGCCCAGTGGGTAATGAGTTGCCTGTTGGCAAAGGCATAGTTTGCCGCTCCGCTCATTGCCTTAAAATATCTTCTGCCTTCTTCAGAAGATGCAGGTGCGCAGGAGAGTTGTTTGTCTGGCACCTTAAGTTGGTATTCCAGAGCCACCTTACCGAATCTGTCAAGGTAATCGTCACATATCTGATATCCAAATCCCCTGCTGCCGGTATGTACCATGATGGTTATCTGTCCCTTGAATATGCCGAAGACGCCTGCGGTTTTTTCATCGTATACATCAGACACCTGCTGTATCTCAAGAAAGTGGTTGCCTGAACCAAGTGTCCCGAGTTGTTCCAGACCCCTTTCGTATGCCCTGTCGCTTATCACTTCCGGGGCGGCATTTTTTAGCCTCCCATACTCCTCTATGTTTTCAATATCCCCCTGTGTCCCGAAACCGTTTTTTACCGCCCACAGTGCGCCTTCCATTACCACCTTTTCCAGTTCATCCCTTTTGAGTTTTATCTTACCTTTGGAACCAACACCTGAAGGAATATTTACAAATAAGAGGTTTGTAATCTCTTCCAGTTTATCCCGTATATCCTCAACAGTCAGGTTGCTCCTTATCAGTCTCACACCGCAGTTTATGTCAAATCCCACGAAACCCGGAACGATAACTCCGGATTTTTCATCAAATGCGCCTACCCCGCCGATAGGTGCGCCGTAGCCAAAGTGTATGTCCGGCATAGCAAGACTGTATTTTGTGATACCTCTAAGTTTAGCAATATTTATTACCTGCGAGGTGGCATTGTCGGAGATGGCTTTAGAAAGAAGTTTCTCTGAAATGTAAAGGATGCCGGGAACCCGCATATCCTCTACCTTCGGTATGATATATTGGTAGTCATCAATCTTTTCTATCTTTATCGTTTTTTCCATGGAGCAGGTTCCATCCGGTCTCAATTCCGGTTTTACTCATTTCGGACAGTTCGCTACTTTTTATTACTTTCCCCACCCCATAATAAAGGTCTGATACTGTGAATTTGCCGTATTTCTCATTTATAATGTGTCCTATTACTCCTGTCACTATCATATTGGCAATTTTTATACTACCTATCTTTTCGGCTATCTCGCTTGCCGGGATGTCAGTAATCCTGCAGTTCATTATGGAATCGGGCTTTTTAATCAGAGAGGTGTTCAGGATTAAGTCTGCGTCTTTTTTTATGTATGAATGCAGCATTTTAAACATCTGTTCGTCCATAAATACGGCTATGTCTGCTTTGGATATCACGGGGGAAAAGATATTTTCACCGGAAGATATCACGATGGTGCAATAAACATATCCGCCTCTCATCTCGGCTCCGTAAGCAGGCAGACAGGATACCTGCATATTTTGATTTATAGCGGCATAGGAAATAACCTTCCCGAGGGTAAGTATACCCTGCCCCCCGGCACCTCCTACGATTATCCTTACTGCTTTATTTTTCGCCACCTTAAAGTCTCCTCTTTAAATCTGTCATTGAGATTGCTTCGTCATTTGAAGCATTCCTCGCAATGACAATCTACCTGTTTTGTTTGTATTATATCAGTGCATTTACCAAGGGGATACCTTCTTTCCCCATTTTAACTGCGAATTTTTTCAGTTCTGCTTTTTTGGTCAGCCCTGCTTCAAGATATGCACGATAGGCCAGAATAAGTGCTTTTACACCTGCTGCCGGTCCGTCAGGATGGCTGTATACTGACGTTCCTGCCAGAAACATTTTACCCTCAGTCCCGAGTATCTTCATGTTGAATCCGAGATTTTCAGGTCCAATGCCCCCGGCTATGACAAGTGTCATTCCTGTTTCCCCGAGGAATTTTTCGTCTTGAAGGCGTCTGAGAATAAACTTTTTTTCCGTCTCATCAGGTTTCAGGTAACTGTTCACCGCAGGTATCTGCATAAAGGCGCCTCCGGAATAAGCAGTCAGTAGATACATTACTGCAGGAGATATACCCCAATTGGCAGAACCCGTGATGATATTCATTCCAGCAGTGTGGCTGTAAACAGGCACGTCAAATTTTCTTGCAATATCGGACATTTTAAGGAACCCCCCCCCATAATATGGAGAAAACATAAGGGCATTTGCGCCCGCATCCACGGCTGCCTGTGCATAGTCCATGATATTTTCTGAATCTGCAGTAATGTGAGGGGCAAACAGAAATCTGCGTCCTTCTGGCCTTCTGTTCATACTCCCGAGGTCAAAGCCTTCTTTTTTGAGGTCTTTCACCACCCGGCTGACGAATCGCGGTATATCTTTAAGAGACAGGTGCATATTTTCATCGGCTTTTGTGAATCTGGCACCTGCCAGTGCAGCCTGGACAACGGCACGGGAAAATAGCGGCGGAGTTAAACCTGTTTTGGGTTTAACGATGGTACCTATGATAGGTTCTTCCGAAGAGATATTCAGGTACTCCCTCACTTTTTTGTGAGACCATCTTATTCCCGGCAAACGTTTTTTCAGTTTTTCCGGAAACCGCACGTCAATAATCCTTGCTCCGCGATAAAATGAGAAGGCACTTACAGGTTCACTTGCGACAGCCATGAAAAACTGTGCAAGAGGGAATCTATCATCAGGAGTTTTGTCAAAGAAGGTTAATGGATAAGCAATGGTGATGAGCCCTGATTCCATACCTTCTTTTTTATTATACCCCAGCAGTTTTATTGCCGTGGTCCAACTCATATTTTCGTTGTAACCCGGCGGCCTTTTTACTGCTCCGCTTCCTTCGTCGTGCCAGGGTTTCAGGGTCCCGTGTTCCATAATCATCTTTGCAGTATTTTTAAGACCCTGCATTGGAGAACCTTCATTTACAACTTCAAAGTAGTAATCAACCTCTACATTCGGACCCCTGTTGTTACCCCGTTCTAAATTCAGTTCTTCAATAATCCTTTTTTCCTGTTTTTTTTTACTCACAGGCTTAATATCAATATAAGGATGTTGTTTGGGAATCTTAAGGATTAAGCCGGTTCCAAGTATCTCTTTTCCCATTTTACCTGAGCACTGGATATCTGTTATGGCATACCAGTTTTTATGTCCACCAGACCTTTGGTTTGGGCTCTCTTATCAGTACACCTTTAAGGAATTCCACTGCCTTTTTAAGTCCTTCGTCCACACTCATAAGACTGTCTTCATGTTCTATGCTGAGTGTTCCGTCATACCCGATTAACCTCAGTGTTGACACGAAGTCATTCCAGAATTCGTAGGTGTGTCCGTATCCCACGCTTCTAAAAATCCATGAGCGGTTGATTTCGTCAAGGTATGTTTTTGTGTCAAGAACTCCATTGACAGAGGTGTTGTAAGGGTCTATTTTGGTATCTTTTGCATGCACGTGATAGATTGCTCCCTGCATCTTTCTCAATGCTGCGTTCGGGTCTATGCCCTGCCAGAAGAGGTGACTGGGGTCAAAATTGGCGCCTATCTCTTTCCCCGCGGCATCCCTCAGTTTAAGAAGGGTCTCGGGATTATAGACAACAAAGCCCGGGTGCATCTCCAGACATATCTCGTTTACGTTATGGTCCTTCGCGAATTTGACCTCTTCCTTCCAGTAAGGTATAACCTTTTTCTCCCACTGCCACTTAACTATCGCAGAGAAGTCTTCAGGCCAGGGACAGGTGACCCAGTTGGGGTATTTTGCATCTTCATTGTCCCCGGGGCACCCTGAAAAGGTTATTATACGGGGTATCCCTAATTTCTCTGCCAGAAGGATGGTCTTTCTCTGTGCATCCTTGTGTGCATTTGCGATTTCAGGGTTGGGATGCAAAGGATTGCCGTGACAGGAAAGGGCGGATATCTCAAGGCCTCTTTTGCTCACTGCTTCTTTGAGTTTTTTAATACCACCCTCATCTTTCAGCAGACTGTCAGGATTGCAGTGGCTGTTGCCCGGATAGTTCCCTGTTCCTATCTCAACTGTATCCAGCCCCAGTCCTTTTGCCTTGTCCAGTGCTTCTTCAAAACTCTTGTCTCCAAAAAGAACCAAAAACACACCCAATTTCATTTTGTCCTCCTTTACCCCGGATTCTTCTTGATACACTCAAATAGTAAGGGGCTATGTATATTTTACGTAAATGCTCACTGAACTACGTTGCAGATAACTGGACAAAAGGTGATGAATTTCAGTGCTCGGAAACAGGCAGAGCCTTATCTCCAGCGCAGGTAAGAACTACGGTGAAATCCGACTCTCGGAGAACTCACCCTCCTCTTCGGAGGGTTCAGACAACTCCGAGTAAGGTAATCGTCGGAACGCTTGTGCTTTTCACCTTGTCTTACAACTGCGCTTCCGCACTCGCACTTCAATTCTCCCCTTTTGCCTACGGTGTTCAGTGAAAACTTACTGTTTTACCTTAACATTTTACCTTATACCTGTCAAAGATATAATACCCACAACCTTAACGGATTCTGGAATATATAACTTTTTTCACCTCTATCTTGCCGGAATAAACCTTTAAGAATGGTTTTTTATTTTTTATCCCTGCGAGTCCATAGCCAGTTTCCGTACTGATAAAACTGCTGAAGTCTCCTCTTATAACAGGTTTGATATACAGTGTTTTTTCCACAGCATCATACCGTATGCCAGTAAGTCCCTGTAATATTCCATAAGAGGAAAGAGCCCTGCCGTACCAGTGTCCGCACTCGTATTCGTCAAAAGGATTCCTCTTTCTGCCATCATATCTTGCCCGTGCCGCACGGACGATATCAAGTCCTTCCTTTATCCTGCCGTGCATCATCAGGTGGGATGCGACCTGATACTCAATCCCTGTCCAGACCTCGTTGCTGTAAGGGAATGGTAAGGACAGTTTTTTACCTTTCGTCCAGGTACAAAGAAGTAATCCTCCGTCATCACCGAGGGCAAAGCCGGGTCTCTGCGGATTAAAATGGTTGAGTAATGACCTACGGAAGTTATACCTGTAAACTGAAAGCAGGTGTTTTTTTACCTTTTTGTTATCCAGTATATTATCTATTCCGCATACAGCGCCAATCCAGACCCCCAGTACCCCATCTGAGAGGCATCCTTCGCTGTACTGGTATTTTGGGCCCTCCTTCTTTATGATTTTCATCGCTTCTAAAGACGCAAAATCTTTTTTGTTTGTGGGGTCTGGAGTTTTCAATCCCTTCCACCTTATATCCTGGTAAAAATACTCTCCGTTAAAGAGGTGTTTTTCAAGGTATCTTCTCCCTTTTTCGTAAAGTTCTTTGTAAAGCGGTACAGGGTCATTCAGTGCTTCAGCCATCAGGCAGGCGGCTTTAAGCGCACCGAGGTAAAAACTGCCGCACATCCCGTCCGGTCCCCAGAATTCAATGTCATAGGTGTTGTGATGCGGTTCCTGCAAAATACCCTTGTATTCAGGGTCCCAGGTTTCTATGCAGTAGTTCAAACTTTTTTTCACCTTATCCCATAGTCCCTTCAGCCATTGTGTGTCTCCGCTGATGCGCCAGTCCCTGTAAACCTTCATTATGCCGCCCAACTGTCCGTCAGATGCCGCGTGGAACTTATGGTCGGTTGTACGTATTGGAAGCCATGCCCGGAAATTCTGGTGCCCGCTTTTATCCTGGTTCTCGTTAAATTCAGTCTGCCTTAAGGTCCTTTCCAGTTGGGGAAAAAGATGAGGGATTGCCTGTGCATAATTCCATACATGGGTGCAGGACCCATTACAGGAACCGCTATTGTCATTACATCCTTCCCAGCACCACAGTCTTCCGTCTGTTTGTCTGAGAACTGTGGGTGATTTAAGAATACTGAGGTTCGCGGCTATTGCTTCAGTGATTTCTGAAGGAATGGATGCTTTGTGAAAAGACTCACTAAACTGCATTGTCCTCTTTTTTAAAGAGTCATAATTTTTGTCCCAGTATAAGGAAACATCTTTAATTTTTTTGAATCTACCAGCATACCATGGTTGATAAAAAGACTTATCTTTTTCTGATGGATTTTCTCCTATGTTCAGGTTGCTTTCGGGTACGTACCAGGAAAGTAGCAGCCTTACTGTTTTCCTACTCTTTGCAGGTATTCTTACCGGTACATAAAGACTGCCGCCGGGACCGGGATTGCCTTTTTTAAAAGGCGGGTTGAAGATAGTGCTGGTCTTTTCAATGTTCTTCCAGAGAATTGTGAGAGGGTCAAACCAGTTGCCGCGGAACCACCTGCAGTCAACACCTGTTTTCTCCCCGGGGACAGACGCACTGAAATTTCCCTCTGTCCATGGGGCGTCTTTTGAGCCGGACTGGTGAAGTATGAATCCTTTTTCTGCTGCTCTGACACTACCACCTGTTTTCTCTGCAAGAAAATTTTTTGAATGAAATGAATAGACCCCTTCAATATCTCTTTTACCATTATTGATGAACGTATATTCCAGTGCAGCGACAGGGATACTGGAATTATCCGCATCTCCGGGAATAAATGGAGACCATCCGGTTACCTCTACCTTCAGAGTGCCTCCTCTTCGGGGAGAGGGTTTAGGTGAGGGGGAAATGGGATAATCAAGCCTCACAGTGGCAAATGGAAATCTTGCAGTAAAGTATTCCGTATCACATCTTGGAAGACCGAAGGTTGTATGACCTAAACCTCCACCTGCCCCGGGCTGCCCGAATATCTTCCATCTCGGGACCTGGCCCTCCAGTACCCTGGAACATCCTGTTTCGCCCTTTATAGAGAATGCCGAGAACATAACAATCTGGTGTAATATCTCAGGTCTGTGACGTATGGAAACGCTCGTCAGCCCTCCGCTGCCTTCCAGACAGAGCATTCCTGCTCCCATCCCGCCTAAAGGGAAGGCAATATAGTTCAGGTTTTCTTTGGTGTATTTCACCGTACCGTCCTTCTCTCTCTTTATCGCCATTTCTTCCCCTTTTAAATCCTCCCTCACCCTCCTTTGTTAACCGAAGGGATTAATATCTCCCCCTTTGAAAAAGGGGGATGAAGGGGGATTTCCCTATCTCCCCTTATGTTGAATCTCTGCTCCCCAAGACTTTATAACATTTCAGCAAATGAGGCAAATAATTTTCAGCGTCAGGGCTTTTTGATTTCAGCCTTGATGAGATTTCTGTTATAATTAGTCTATGATATCGTATAATTTTTTCCTTTCAAACAGGTTCGCGGGGCAGAAAAAACGTGCAGATAGTTTTCTGTGGTTCATAAGTGCATTTTCTATCGCCGGTATCGCCATAGGCGTTGTTGCCCTTATGCTTGTCATTGGTGTTATGAACGGGTTTTCAAGAGAGTTGAAAAGAAAGATAGTTGGAGCACATCCTACCATAACCATTGAGGGCAGGCCTCTGATACAAAACTACGAGGATGTCATTAAGAAGGTGGAAGAAAATATTGCCGAGGTTAAGGGTACTGCTCCATATTTTTCAACGCAGGTCATATATCGGTCTGACAGATATCTTATAGGCGGCATCTTGAAAGGGATTGACCCTGATTCTGAGCAGGAAGTGACAAATATAAGAAAGTTTATTAAAAAAGGAGAATTTGCAGGTCTGGAAAAGGGTATTATTCTTGGCAGTGAACTTGCCAGGGAACTTGAGGTTGATGTGGGAGATTCCGTCCGGGTGATTTCAGGGACAGCCCTTGGCGGTAGGGAAACCAGGGTGGTTGGGATTGTTGAATACGGGGTGTATGCCTTTGATTCTTCTATGGGTTTTACCTCGTTGGACAACAAAACAGTGAGTCCTATAAAAATGGTGCATGGTATTGGCATACGGACGGAAAATATTTACAGTTCGGAAAGTGTGGCTGAAAAAATACGAGACGTTCTTGATTATGAGTACAATGTTACAACATGGATACAGAAAAACAAGATACTTTTTGCCGCACTTGCGCTGGAAAGAAAATCTATGGCGGTTATACTCGGGCTTATAATTCTGGTGGCATCTTTCAATGTGTCTTCCACGCTGATGATAACGGTTTACAGGAAGGTAAAAGAGATAGGCATTTTAAGAGCACTTGGCCTTTCTAAAAAAGACGTGGAAAAAATATTTATCTACCAGGGACTGATTATCGGTATTAAGGGCCTTGTTTTCGGTCTTGCAGCAGGTGGTATTCTGGCGTGGATGTTGAGAAGGTACCAGTTTATAAAACTTCCGGAGTTCATATATGACCTGTCGCGTCTGCCGATAGAAATATCGGTGTCTGATTTGTTGTGGATAGTTTTTTCAGTTGTTATTATAGTGAGTTTTGCGAGTTTATATCCGGCAAAGCGTGCAGCAGGACTTAACCCCTCACAGGCGATAAGAAATGAATAGACTTACGGCTAAAAACGTTACCAAAGAATATCCTGGGGGTGTGCGTGCTTTACGTAATATTAATCTGGAGATAGAAAACGGAGAGATGTTGATTCTGCTTGGACCTTCAGGGTCAGGCAAGACTACTTTGATAAACATCCTCGGTTTAATTGATAGACCTACTGAGGGCAGCGTTTACCTTGATGGAAAGGAGATAAACTCTCTTAAAGAATCGGAAAAATGTGAGATAATAAACAGCAAATTCGGTTTTATCTTTCAGTTTTTCTATCTTATACCGGAACTTACCATTGTGGAGAATGTTATGCTTCCTCTCTGGATAAAAGAGAAAACATCATTGAAACTGAAAGTATACCATGAAGAAGCCGAAAAACTTCTGAAAGAGTTTGGCCTTTCAGGGAGAAAAAATTTTTATCCTTCCATGCTTTCAGGAGGAGAATTACAGAGGGCTGCCATATGCCGTAGTCTGATATGTAAACCCTCTATAGTATTCGCAGATGAGCCGACCGGAAGTATAGATAAAAAATCTTCAGAGGTTTTTTTCAACCTTATAAAGGCGTTGAATGAAAAGACGGGTGTTACTTTTATCATAGGGACGCATAATGAAAAGTTTTTACAATTTGCCACGAAAGTAGTATATTTAAACGAGGGAGAAATAGAAAAAATAAAGTAAAAACAAGGGGGATAAATGGGGTTACTTATATATTTGAATGGGAAATTTGTGGAAGAAGAAGACGCAAAGATTTCAATCTTTGACCATGGATTATTATATGGTGACGGTGTTTTTGAAGGTATCAGGGGTTATAACGGCAGGATTTTTAAACTGGATGAGCATCTCACGCGGCTGTACAACTCTGCAAAGGGGATAATGCTTGAAGTTCCGCTTAATTTTTACGATTTAAAAAACGTTGTTATTCAGACAGTAAGAGCAAATAAACTGAAGGACAGTTATATAAGAATAGTTGTTACCAGAGGGGTTGGTGACCTGGGACTTGACCCCAATAAGTGTAAGATACCGACGCTTTTTATCATAGCAAGCAGCATACAACTTTATCAGTATGTTCTCTATGAAAAAGGTCTTGATGTTATAACCGTGGGAACAAAAAGAAATATGACAGAATCCATTAACCCAGCCATAAAATCTCTGAATTATCTCAACAACATTATGGCAAAGATAGAAGCCAACAATGCGGGGGCTGCTGAAGGTCTTATGCTGAATGAGCAGGGATATATAAGTGAATGTACAGGAGAGAATATCTTTGCGGTTAAAGGCAATGTTTTACTTACGCCTCCTCTTTACGCCGGGGTTCTTGGAGGTATTACAAGAGATACTATCATTGAAATAGCCGGAGACATAGGACTGACGGTAAAAGAAACGAATATGACCCGATATGACATTTATACCGCTGAAGAGTGTTTTCTTACAGGGACCGCAGCGGAAATAGTGCCCGTAATTTCTCTTGATAAGAGGACAATAGGAAGTGGAAAACCGGGTAAAATAACCGGCAAAATAAAAGAGAGATTTTTATCTTTGACCCGTGTGGAAGGTGTTCCTGTATATGAATGATTTTGAAAAAAAAATTAGCCAGATTGTTGGAAATATGGTAAAATGTAGACAAATAAAGAGGTGAATATGTTTGAGAGATTTACCGAGAGGGTGAAGGCTCTGCTGGATTTTGCCAGGAAAGAGGCTGTTAAATACGGGCATAATCGGATAGAACCTGAACATATTTTTCTGGCAATGCTGGCGGATACACAGGGAATTGGAGCGGCAATGCTTCATCATCTGGGTGTTGATTTACAGAAGATAAAGCATGAGGTTGAAAGAAATATGAAGATGGGTGTTCCTGTTTACGTGGGGGACCTTCCTTTAAGTACGCAATCTAAAAGAGTTCTTGAACTCTCAGTTAAAGAGGCGCAGTTTTATATGAGCAATTATATAGGAACTGAACATATCCTTCTCGGAATGATTGCTACAGAGGAAAGCATTCCGGCAAGGATACTTAAGAATAATGACGTTACGCTTAAAAGAACGCGTGAAGTTTTTGAAGAGATACTTGCTGACTCCAAACAAAAATGGGCCGACTACGACAGACATTCTTCTTCACAACCGTATCAAAAAGGAAAAGCCACTGCACTTCAGGTTTTCGGTAGAGACCTTACAAAACTTGCAGGAGAGGGTAAACTGGACCCTGTGATTGGCAGGGAGAAGGAGATAGAGAGGTTAACGCAGATTCTATGCCGCAGAAAAAAGAATAATCCAGTATTGATTGGAGAACCGGGGGTTGGTAAGACGGCGATTGTTGAAGGTCTGGCCGAAAAAATAGTTTCTGGAGGAGCCCCGGAGATTCTAAAGGACAAAAAGGTAATAATGATAGACCTTGCTGCAATAGTAGCCGGAACAAAATATAGAGGAGAATTTGAACAGAGAATTAAAATGGTTCTTGACGAAATAAAAACCTCCAGGAACATTTTGATATTTATTGATGAAATACATACCCTCGTTGGGGCTGGTGGAGCAGAAGGAGCCATAGACGCTTCTAACATATTAAAACCTGCTCTTTCAAGGGGTGAAATACAGTGTATCGGGGCAACAACCCTTAATGAGTACAGAAAGTACATTGAAAAAGACGGGGCACTTGAGAGGAGATTTCAACCTGTTATAGTGAATCCTCCGACTGTGCAGGAAACCATAGAGATTTTAAAAGGACTGCGGGAAAAGTACGAACTGCATCATCATCTTAAAATTTCCGATGGGGCTGTTGAATCGGCAGCAGTGTTGAGTGATAGATATATAACCGGAAGGTTTCTGCCTGATAAGGCAATTGACCTGATAGATGAGGCTGCAAGCCACCAAAGATTAAAAATTAGCAATCCGCCCGAAGAGATAGAAAATATTAACAGTGAAATAAATGGGGTTACTTCAGAAAAGGAAAGTGCCATAAAAAAGCAGGACTATGAAAAGGCTGCTTCTCTGCGGGATAAAGAAAGGGAATTGAAAAAGAAGATTGATGACCTCAGGGATAACTGGAGTAATTTAATACCCGAAGAGGAAAGAATTATAACTGAGGAAAATATTGCTGTTGTTGTCTCTCAGTGGACGGGTATACCTGTTTCCCAGATTAGAAAGGAAGAGAAAGAAAGATTGCTGGATATGGAAAAGTTTGTACATAAGATGGTAGTTGGACAGGATGAGGCAATATCGGCAATAAGCAGGGCGATAAGAAGGTCAAAAGCGGGGTTGAAAGACAGCAGGAAGCCAATAGGGAGTTTTCTTTTTCTCGGGCCTACGGGTGTGGGGAAAACATTGGTAGGGAAAGCACTTGCAAGATTTCTTTTTGGAGATGAACAGGCACTTATACAGATTGATATGTCAGAATATATGGAAAAATTTTCTCTGAGCCGTTTGATAGGAGCACCTCCGGGATATATAGGTTATGAAGAGGGTGGGCAGTTAACCGAGAAGATAAGAAGAAGACCTTACAGCGTGGTGCTTTTAGATGAGATTGAGAAGGCTCATCCTGAGATTTTCAATCTTCTCCTGCAGGTACTTGAGGATGGAAGGCTAACCGACAGTTTCGGCAGGAGTGCTAACTTTCAAAATGCAATACTGATTATGACATCCAATCTTGGGACCCAGATTTTTAAGAACAAAGCGATTCTTGGTTTTCAAGGGGAAAAAGAAGATGTGGATTTTTACAGGAACATCAAAGACAGAATAATGGAACAGGTGAAAAAGAAATTCAGACCTGAATTCTTAAACAGACTTGATGAAATAATAATTTTCCATCCTTTGAACAGCGGGCATCTTTTTAAGATTGTAGAATTGGAGCTGTCAGCAGTTAGAGAGAGGATGAAAGAACAACGCATTGAAATTGTGGTAACTGATAAGGCAAAAAAGTTCCTTATAAATGAAGGGACAAACTCTGAGTTTGGTGCAAGACCTTTAAAAAGAGTTATTTCAAAGTACGTTGAAGACCCTCTTTCCGAAGAAATACTGAAAGACCTTTATCCTCAAAATTCTACAGTTCTCATTGACTGTGTGGATGGAGAGAAAAAACTTACCTTCAGGACCATAGAAAAAGGAGAAAACATTGAAAAGATTGCGAGTTCTAAGGCTGTTCCTTTTACTTCTCAGTAGCACTGTCACTCTAATTTTCTCCCAGAACGAGATAAAGAAGATTGATATATACGGCAACAGCAATGTGAGCGAAGAACGGATATTGCTGTTAATGAAAACAAAACCCGGTGGGGAATTTAACAAGGAGGTGATGAAAGAAGATATAAAAAGTCTTGTGGAAACAGGTTTTTTTTCAAGGATACGCTATGAGACTGAAGATGAAAAAGAGGGAATTATTGTTAAAATATACCTGACAGAAAATCCTGTAATAAGGAATGTTCAATTTACCGGGAACCGGGTTTTCAAAGAAAAACAACTTATGGATTTCCTCGGGGTGGGTACAGGCGAGATACTTAATGAGACAAAGGTTATAGAAGGTATTGAGAAGATAAAAACAAAATACCAGGATAAAAGATTTTATCTTGTAGAGGTAAATTACGAGATTAAAGAGGCGGAAAAAGAAGGCGTTTCACTCATTATCTCCATAAAGGAAGAAGGCAGAGGATATGTTAGAAACCTAATATTTGAAGGTAACAGTTCTTTTCCCTCGTATCGTCTCCGTAAATTAATGAAGGTGAAGCAGAGAAAGATGCCTTTTCTAAGGGGTACGTTTAAGAAAGACGTATTTGAAAGAGACATTGAAAGACTGAAGGCTTTTTACAAAGAAAACGGTTTCCTTAATATTAAGATTGAAAATAACATAACTTCGGATAAAAAAGACGGTCTGCTTATAATAACAATAACCATTCAGGAAGGAAAGCAGTATCATCTGGGGAGTTTAAAGTTTAAGGGAGAGACTATTTTAAAAGAGCAGGAGATTATAAATATCCTGTCTCTTAAAGAAAAAGGACAGGTGTTTAACAGAAAACAGGCGGATGAAAACATTAAAAATCTGACAAGTTACTATATGGATAAGGGATATCTGAGGATAGGGGTGGAAGAAATCCCTGTGGAAGGGGAGGAACCTGATGTAATAGATTTGACATACTATATTGAACCCGGCGAAATATATCATGCCGGAGAGATTATAGTAAGAGGTAATACCAAAACGAAAGATAAGGTTATAAGAAGAGAGGTAAAGATTGAACCCGGTGACAAGATTACTTCCAATAGACTGCAAAAAAGTTTCAATAATCTTTTTGACCTGAATTATTTTGAAAAGATTAATATCTATCCGGAATTTAAGGATGTAGATAATACTGCAAATGTTGTGGTTGACGTTGAAGAAAAACAAAAAACCGGCATCTTCCTTATAGGTGGGGGTTATAGCAGTGTTGACGACATAATGGGCGTTATAAGCATTCAGCAAACCAATTTTGACATATCTAATCCACCTTCTTTTACGGGCGGCGGGCAGAATCTTACATTTACAACCGAAATTGGAACAGAAACACAAAATTTCAGTGTAAGTTTTACCGAGCCGTATTTTCTTGATAAGCCTGTCTGGCTGGGTACAGACCTGTACAGAATGAGCAGAAGTCGTTCAGGCTATACTGATGAGCGAACAGGAGGTGCTTTACGGATTGGCAGAAGATGGGATAAAACATCTCTCGGTTTTACAATGAGGGTTGAAGAGATTACGCTTTCAGAGATTGACATACCTTCTGTTGCCGGGCAGGAAGGAGACAATAGAAAGAACAGTCTTACAACATCTTTTACCTACAATGCACTTGACAGGAGACGGGATTCTACAAAAGGTATTTTGTCAAGGTTGTCACTGGAATATGCAGGGGACCTTTTACAGGGGGACATTGATTTTATTAAGCCACTCTTTGAAAATGATTTTTATTTCCCAATGAAAAAACTGGTTTTCCGCAGTAAAACCCTTGCAGGTTCCATAAAAGAAATTGAAGATACCGACGAAATTCCGATTTATGAACGGTTTTTCGGAGGGGGCATAGGTACAGTGAGAGGATATGAGGAAAGGAGTTTAGGTCCTCGTGATAGTCTGACAGATGACCCGGTGGGAGGACAATCTCTATTCGCTCAAAATTTTGAGTTGATTTATCCGTTATATCAGGATATACTTAAGGGAGTTTTGTTCTTTGATATAGGGAATGTATGGGAAGATTGGTCTGAATGGGGCTCTTTACGCAAGAGCGTGGGTGCAGGGATAAAGGTGATAATCCCGATGTTCAATGCTCCCATTGAAATTTATTACGGACATGCACTGGATAGAGAACCGGGAGACTCAGAAGGCAGATGGCACTTTGGTATGAGTTTCGGGTTTTGAGGGGACATGGTAAATCAAAACCCCTCACTTGTGAAGTAAGTCCTCAGTGAACCACGTTCTTTTCAAGGGTGGCAGACTGAAATGTCCCCTCACCCATCCCTCTCCCCTTGGGGAGAGGATTCCGCCTTTTATTCCTCGCCCCTTGGGGAGAGGATTAAGGTGAGGGGAAAGTGAAGTTTCTGTGAGAATTGATGGGGTTTGCTGAATACTT
>CAYORP010000003.1:0-2597 GCA_964406415.1 uncultured bacterium | reverse complement strand
TTTATTTATAGTTTCGGCAGAAAAAGGACCGACAACAAAATCCTGCTGTTTTCTTACAACTACAACGGATTTTTTGAGACAACTATAGAAAACATTTCTTACCAGAATAACAAAAGATGGGCTAATTATGTGCTGGGTGTTATACAGGAATTCAAAAAACTCGGCCATTCCATCCCCGGCATGGAGATTGTCTTTGGGGGTGATGTACCTGTCGGCAGCGGGTTAAGTTCATCCGCGGCTGTTGAGATTTCCATGGCCGTTCTGTTCCAGAAGTTATCAGGCATAGAAATTGAACCTGTTGAACTGATAAAACTTGCACGCCGCGCTGAAAACGAGTTTGTGGGGGTAAATTGCGGGATAATGGACCAGTTCTCAATATATCTTTCAAAAAAGGACCGTGCACTCCTGCTTAATTGCAATACCCTTGACTATAAATATGTTCCGCTGCCTCTGAAAGATTGCAGTTTCATGCTCGTGGATACAAAAAAAGGAAGGAGTCTCTCCTCCTCTGTCTATAACAAACGCGTCAGGTCAGTGGAAGAGACACTGAGCATCATAAAACAATATGAGGAGATTAATTTTTTGACTCAGGTTAAAGATATCTCTGTCTATAAAGACCGTCTGTCCGAAGAAAACTACAAGAGAGCACGACATATAGTGGAAGAAAACACAAGGGTTCTGACAGCGGTAAAAAACCTTGAAAACAGAAAGATTGAGGGGTTCGGAAGATTGATGTACGAGTCACACAACAGTCTGAAGAATCTCTATGAGGTAAGTTGTGATGAACTTGACTTCATAGTGAATTTTTCAAAGGAATTTAGCGGCGTAAAAGGTGCCCGTCTCACAGGTGCCGGGATGGGCGGATGCTGTATCGTACTGATAGAAAAAGCAACCATACCAAAGTTTACGGAACAACTCTCTGCCTCATACAAAAAACAATTCGGTATAAAACCTGAATTTTATGAAGTTGAACCTGTCAACGGAGCCTTTTACGAAAAATCTTAGGTCAGGAGCGACTTTTCCATCTCAAGAAAATTCTCAACCAGTTCGTTGTGTATGTTTGCATAGGGCAGATACTGCAGTATAAAAGGAACTACAGCATCGGCGTACTCTCCAGCACCTATTTTTTTGTTCTCTGGAGCATAACCATTACTTCCGTTCGTATTGGATACCAGAAGGGGAATCTTGCTCTGCGCCCTTTTTTTCAGTTCGTTTTTTATCCCCTGAAAGACCTCAAAGGGGGCGCCGAAAAACATTACAGAACCGATATTTATGGCCTGCAGTTCAATAGGCGGATTAAGTTCTCCTTCCCGTCCGGATTCCATCTTTTCTATAAAATCCTTCAGTGCATACATATAAACAACTGCCATACGCAGGCTCCCTTCCTGGTCGGTAATACTTTCTTGTTTAAGCATGTTTTCATGCTTCATAAGGTCCTGTTTTAAACTGTCCAGAACAATCTTCCTTCTGCTGAAACGTATCTGTTTGGATATGCTGTTTATAGATTCCACTTTGACCGTTTCAGACGCCTGTATGCCCTTTCTCACGCAGTTTGCATAACGGGCGGCAATTACATCCAGTGCAAGTAGTGACTCCTGTTCCGGTTTATGAACCACACAGGAATTTACGTCTCCTGAGGCACCCTGAAGAAACAGACCTGTTGAACCGGGTACCTCCCTTTCAATGTTGTTGGTAGATACTCCTGCATAGTCACCGTGTATATATCTTGTCTGCGCACAGCATACCACGGGATGACATCCGAAATAACTTATAAAACCCTTGAGTCTACCCATACTCTTAAACGTTAATACCTGGCACCTGGTATCGGTCAGTTCCGGTTTAGCAGGCCGCCAGTCATCCCTGAGAACCTCTTCAAGTGGCGGTGCATCCTTGTCATAGACTCTGTTGAGCCCGATGCCCTCACAGGGAACCTCAGCATACCCCATCTCAGATTCTTCCACATTCCCCAATGCTCCTACACATGCAGCCGCTATACGGTAAGGCAATAACTCCAGATAGGGATGGTCAATCACACCCCATCCGAAAAAGCCAAAGGTATTAGGTCCGCTGTGGGTATGGGTGCATGAAATCATTATCCCGCTTCCATCAACGCCTGTTTTTTCTCTGACTATCTCCCTGACCTTTTTTGTTATGGCAGGCGTGATTCCTATCAGGTCGCAACTTACTATTATGACTGTTCTATCCCTGAGTTTAACAGCCATAGCCCTTGCCCACAACCTGTCTCTTATCCCGATAGAATGCCGGTTCAAAAACGGGCCAAAACCTGCAAGTTCCACCCCTACTCTCGGGGTTATGTCCGATTTTGCAAATCCTGTTTTCATCTGTTTAGTGATTTTTAAATAATGTTTTTAAACCTGTGTTTTCATTCCCCAGGAAAGCATATTCTCAAGGCTTATCTTCAGTGCCTCAAAGGCATCTATTGTCGGAGTATCCATTTCAACAAGACAGTACTTCGCATTGGCGTCTACTGATGCCTTTAATATCCTTTTCCAGTTCAGATTTCCTTCACCTATCGGTGGCATCACCTGTTTGTTCTTGATTATACCCATATCCTTGTAGTGCAACTGGCTGCACCT
>CAYORP010000002.1:0-9243 GCA_964406415.1 uncultured bacterium | reverse complement strand
TTGGGGAGAATAAAATCCCCATACGGTTGAATAGGGGAAGGGAGATTTACTCCAAATGTTATGAGGACAAAATTAAAATACACACAATACTTTTTATATGTACACAATAGGCCTGATAGAAAATACATTAGAGAAGAATGGATTGAAAAAGTGATAAGTCATCCCGTGCATACTGAAATACAAATGGATGGCAGAATAAGAAAATGGGCAAAAATAGAAGAAATGGATAAATATTTACGGGTTATCTTGTTGCAGGACGGAAAAACAGTTCATAACGCTTTTTGGGATAGGGGTTTTAAAGAGGACAAATTATGCAAATAAAATATTTTCCTGATACTGATACTGCTCTCATTGAATTTTCTGATAAATCAGTTAATGAAACTCATGAAATATCGGAAGATATCTATATTGACCTGGATATAAAGGGTAACCTGGTGAGCATTACAATAGAGCATGCAAAAAAAATAGCACACTTTCCGGATATTTCATATCAGCAAATAGAAAAAGAAAGGGTATCTATATAGGTGGGGGGGGTGTAGCGTTGTTTTATTAATTCCCTCTTTGGGAAAAGGGAGATTTACAATGAAAAGGATAAAAGGTTTCACACTGATTGAGTTGCTTGTGGTAATGGTTATCATTGCGGTTCTGGCAGGACTGCTGCTGCCTGCCATAAGGAAGTCACGTTCAAAGGCACTGGTGGACAAGGCAGGTGCGGAGATGGCGGCACTTGCCAGTGTTGTGACAATATGCAAGATGGACACTGGTTATTATGTTCAGTTATGCGATTTATCACAAATTGATTCAGGTCCTGTTCTGGGTTTAAATGAGAGCACTGGTGTTTTTGATGTTGCCCCGGGGGATAATTTTTCAACATGGGACGGTCCCTATCAGGTATTTCAGTCAAGGTCAGTGCTTAATGGGCAGGGTAGTATACCAGACGAGGGGACTACAACATGGGATGATACTCCTGATACGGGAGACTTTCCTGATGGTACCCCTCTTGACCCATGGGGCAGGGCATACGGTCTGGCATATAAAAGTACTGAAAAGGTAATGATTCTCTACTCTGCAGGCCCCAACGGAACCATGGAAACATCTAAGGGAGATTCAACACCTTCAGGTGACGACCTTCTCTATAAATTCCGCTGATGGCTGGGGTCAACTCTTGACACTTGACAATTTTATCTAAACGTCAACCCTTTTTATTACAAAAAAACCTTATAATGTCAAGTGTCAAGAGTTGACCCCAAAAGATATGAACAAAACAAATGTTGTCTTTATACTGACAGACGACCAGGGACCCTGGGCGTTAAGGTGTGCTGGTAACAGCGAGATAGAGACTCCAAATCTTGACCGGCTGGCTGATACCGGTACGCGCTTTGAGAACTTCTTTTGTACCTCTCCAGTCTGTTCCCCTGCACGCGCCAGTCTTCTTACCGGCCGAATCCCATCCCAGCATGGTGTCCATGACTGGCTCAGGGCGGGCAATACGGTAGATAAATATGAACCTGACAGAAACGGTGAACTGATAGAATACCTTAAAGGACAGCAGGGATATACCGATTTTCTCTCTGCCAGAGGTTATGAGTGTGGAATAAGCGGTAAGTGGCATCTGGGAGATGCACACCACAGACAGAAGGGTTTTGACTTCTGGCATGTTCATGCCATGGGTGGTGGACCATACTACGGTGCTCCTATGGTAAAAGAAGGGAAGGTATACGAGGAACAGTCTTATGTTACGGATGCTATAACCAACAATGCCCTGCACTTTCTGGAAGGTGTAAGGCACAAAGACCGCCCGTTTTATCTCAGTGTTCACTATACTGCACCTCATTCCCCATGGGAACGTGAACACCATCCTAAGGATATTTTTGACCGCTATTACAGGGAGTGTCCCTTTCATTCTGTTCCCCATGGGTTGAAACCTCCAGAGTGGGTAAAAGACCTGAGAATACCGGTGGAAGATGAAGAGAAGAGACGTGGTTATTTGAGTGGCTACTACACTGCAGTGCAGGAGATGGACCGTAATGTAGGCAGGCTCATTAACTGGCTTGAAAAAAATGGGCTGAGGGAAAAGACGCTGATAGTTTTTACCGGTGACAATGGAATGAATATGGGACACCACGGAGTATTTGGAAAAGGTAATGCCACCTTTCCTCTGAATATGTTTGAAGAATCAGTGAAGGTTCCTTTCATCATGTCACATCCCGGTGTTATCAGAGAGGGCGGTGTTAATTCACATCTGCTCAGCCAGTATGATTTTATGCCTACCCTGCTGGACTACCTAAGGATTGAAAACCCTGATGCATCCAGTTTACCGGGAAGGAGTTTTGTCAAACTGCTTAGAGGAAAAGAGGCATCTGACAGCAATAGTTATATAGTTATTTTTGATGAATACGGACCGGTGCGTATGATACATAACAGGGACTGGAAATATATACACCGCTATCCCTACGGGCCTAATGAACTTTATAGCCTTAAAGAAGACCCGGAAGAGACAGAGAACCTGGCTGATACCCGGGAGAATAAAGACAGACAGGCAGATATGCGTCGCCAGATTCGAGACTGGTTTCTGCGCTATGTGGACCCCTACCGGGACGGAATATATGAAGCGGTTACCGGTTTAGGCCAGACAGTAAAGGTGGGGTCAACTCTTGACACTTGACATTATAAAATTTTTTTGTAATAGAAAAGACTGACGTTTATATAAAATTGTCAAGTGTCAAGAGTTGACCCCATATTATATTATGAGAGATGCATTTGTTCTTGGTGCGGTACAGGGGGTTGCGGAGTGGCTTCCTGTCAGCAGTTCTGGACATTTGGTTGTTTTCCGCCACCTCTTTGGTCTGGAGGGTGGCGTCTCTTTTGACATTTTTTTACACCTTTCAGCGCTTTTTGTCATCTTCATATTCTTTTGGCAGGACATAATAAGGGTAGGCAGGGCGTTCTTTTCTTTTGACAGGAAGAGTTATGAGTTTAAGGTATCGTTGTATATCATTTATGCCACAGTGGTCACTGGTGTTGCAGGTATTCTATTAAAACCCTACATCGAACGTCTCGCTACACTTGAGGTTATGCCGCTAACCTTTCTCATCACCTCTGTTTTTTTGTTCTATTCCTACAGAAACAGCAACGGAGAGATGGATGCGAAGAAGGCAGTTTTCATAGGGCTGATTCAGGGGATGGCTTTACTCCCGGGTGTTTCCCGTTCGGGTTCAACAATCTCTGCCGGTAAGATTGCAGGGGTGAAGAATGAGGAGTCTTTCAGATTTTCTTTTCTCATCGCAATCCCTGCCAT
Source organism: uncultured bacterium (assembly GCA_964406415.1). GTDB lineage: Bacteria > Ratteibacteria > UBA8468 > B48-G9 > JAFGKM01 > JAFGKM01. Next base: position 5,945 of record CAYORP010000002.1, on the reverse strand, counting down.
AGCAGGAGCGATAGTATATAATATAAAGGACTTTAAGGTTTTGCCTGTGCCGTTTCTCCTTGCCGGTTTTGTCACCTCCCTAATTCTGGGTTTGTGTTCGCTGTATATACTGAAGAAGGTTTTTCTGTCAGGAAGATTGTATCTCTTTGGTTTTTATACCATTGCACTGTCAATTTTGTTATTTGTCATAAGGTAACTTAATGATAGAAAGGAGAAAAAATGGTTTATAAGAATATGAGTCTTTATAATGTGGCAGAGGTAGTTGAGACAGATGGTGGCATTATTCTTACGAGGATTCCCGAGGGTTTGAGGGTATCTCTGAATGACGCGGCAAAGACAAGGGCTGTTATGCCTGCAGGCTGTGAGATGAGGTTCAACCTGAAGAGTAAGGAGGCAAGAATACTACTTAAGGGGAATGAAGGGGAAAGAGGGATTGCAGAGGTCTACCAGGGTAATTTTCTCCTGTCATATCACTTTGTGGCCGACAGTATCTCTGAGATAAGAGTATCTCTCCCTAAAAACATTGAAAAACTGAAGGAGATTTCTTCGGAAAAGAGTCTACCATTTGATGCAGGCCTTACGAGGGTTGTTTTGCCGCATATAGTAACACTTAAGGTTATTGATATAGAAGGTGATTTTGCACCAGCCAGAGAGGAGCAGTCTCCATCTAAAAGATACCTGACCTACGGTTCATCCATAACACATGGACAGGCATCCATAAGACCTACAGGTTCATATGCGATGAGAACTGCGGAATATCTCGGTGTTGACCTTATCAATCTTGGGTTTGGAGGTGGTGCACACTGCGAAAAACAGATGGCTGACTATATAGCAGACAGACAGGACTGGGACTTTGCATCTCTTGAACTGGGGATTAATATGGTAGGTGGTTTTGAGGTAGAAGAGTTTAGGAAAAGGGTGAAGTATTTTATCCCGAGGATAACAGAGGCACATCCGGATAAATATATCTTTTGTATTGATATGTTTACCTTTTATATGGACTACGACAGAAGTGCAGAGAAACAAAATACCTTCAGAAAAATAGTGAAAGATGTGGTTAAAGATATAGGCTCTAAAAAGGTCATACATATTGATGGAAGAGATATTCTAAGGAGTATTAACGGGCTTGCAGTAGACCTTGTTCATCCTTCTCCTGCGGGTATGGAGGAGATGGCTATGAGCCTGTCCAGCATAATTAAAAATTATATTTCCTGACAATTTTCAGCATATCATTGACAAAACTACAGGATTATTCCTGCAGGAAAGAAGATTTTTATAGCGAATCAGTATGAGATAGAGAAGGGGCGGTATAATAGAGAGGGATGACTGAAATAATTTCCTTTAAAAAGTCTCAGAATCGGACAAATCTCTGGTATAAACACAATTATCAGAAAAGAATCTAAAAAATGTCTAACAGTTCAGACATCTGCGATAAAATCGCGGAAATCAGATTGGGGAACAAGAAAATACTCGTTTCAGAAACAGAGAATGAAAACGGAGGATTATTCTCTTATGCCGAACAAAATGGAAAAGTTCTCATGGCGATTAATAAATCATTCGGCAGTATCGGCGCTCAAAAACAAAACCCGGATGGAGGCCGATTGTATCCATCCTATACATCCGACTATTACGACAAGATATTAAAAAGCAAAACAGACATTCTGGGGAAGAAAATTCTTGTTCAAAAGGGTGATCCTTCTTATGAAAAGGTTGTTGACTTATTGCCACCACTCCAGGAGGCCTATACCTTTTTAGGGGACAAAGAATATCATTATCGACCGTTGCCCCGAATAGATTGGAACGGTTCCATTGGCGGCAATGGATTCCTTGGTTTCGGTTTGAACGGCAAGCCAATTGAATATGGCAGCGTTAAACATTCATTGCTTGACGGCTACTTGCCGGCAATTCAATTCATATACCTGAATGAAAAGGAGCAAATCGGATGGGAAGAGATAGCCTTTGCCAGGGCATATCCTGAGCACGAGAATATCATGCTCGTGTTTATCCGGCTTAAAGTCAGGAATCTCAGCGAGCGAGCCCGAAAGGAAAACATTTCTATATTCTTCTTGCCCTATTATTTGAGCCGGGACAGGAATGACACGCATTACACTCCATATCTTTATCCGGAATACGACGGCTCACCTGATAAGGAAAAACGGGAATGTTTATGGATAAGCGACGAAAACAATCACCAGAAAGGAGAGATGCATCCTTTTGGTTTTATCAACCGCATGTGCCAGTGTCAGGGCGGAGAAGAAAAATCGTTTTACCTGACGCTTGCTTATCCGCGTTTGCTGAAAGAAGGTATCTTTGAGCACCTTGGGCCAAACGTGAACTTCTACGGGGCTCTCTTTGAAACAAAATGGGATTGGGACCGTTTTCTTAAAAAAGGAATGCAAATAGAAACGCCCGAGACAAGGGTGAATAATGCCTGCAAAGCAACGCTGATTCAGAGTTTTATGACGGTGGTTGATTCGGACGTGAAATATGCGGCGGCTGGAATCTACTCGCGCGAACCTCATCTTGATGGATTGCCAATTGCCATCATTCATGCGGCCGAGTCTTTTTCAGAATGGGGATATTCAAAGGAAGTTGGAAGGTATCTGGCATATTATTTAAAACATTACATTAACCCTGATGGGACCGTGACCTACAAACAGGGCACGGGAGCATATGATTATGGTTTATTGCTTTACGCAATAAGCCGGTATTACCGCTTAAGCAATAGCGATGCTGACTGGGTAAGACAAAATATCCTGCCGATTAAAAAAATCTGCAGTTTTATTGTTCAAAAGCGAAAAGAAAGTTTAAGGTCAAATCCTGCCGATTCTGTTCGGCATGGTTTGCTTCCAACGTCATTGGGCGATGACCTAAATTATATGGGAGATAATTGTTATAATTATGCCCACGATGCCTGTTGCTGGCTTGGATTGGGGGAGGTGGGGAAAATGATGCTGGAGACAGGAAGAAAAAAATCTGCCAGGGCTATGTCGGCATACGGGAAAGAATTGGTTGATTTTGCCGAATCTTATAAGCGTGACATAATTACCTCTATAAAAAAATCAATCAATTCCGATGGTAACCCTATATTTGTTCCTATCTATCCGGGTGATAACAAACCCTTTCCTTCCATGACCTCAGGTGCGTTGGCTAACTATTCCAATTACCTTTATTATCCCAGCCTGCTGTATGCAAACATCTTCAGCGCGGATATTTCATCGGCGGTGATTGAATTCAGGGAAAAGAGAGGCGGTGCTGTGCTGGGTACTTCCCGGTTTATGACCCGCCTGGATGACTGGCCAATTGCCAAACTGGGATGGGCATTGATTAATCTGGATATGGTAGAGAAATTTCTGCTGACATATTACAGCGATCTGGCTCACCACCGTATGCGGGAAATATTCACCGCGTATGAACAGGTCGGCATTAACGACGAGGGAAAAGGGCGGATAATTATTGCGAGTCACAATATCTGTTCCACCCTGGCGACGCCGCGCATGACGAAATACATGCTGGTGTTTGAAGAAAGGGATAAAGATATTCTCTGGTTGAATCGCGCTTCGCCAAGGAGATGGCTTGAGGACGGCAAAAAGATTGTTGTTCGAAATGCACCGACGCGTTGGGGAAAAATAAGCTATTGCGTTGAATCACATACCGAGAAGAATCATATATCCGCCAGGATTGATATTGCAGGGATAGCATCAAAATCATTGCTGATCAAATTAAGATTGCGACATCCGGATGTCCGGCAATTAAGCAGTGTCATTGTTGACGGCGACAAATGGCGGGATGTGAATCAAGAGAAAGAAACAATTGATATTCCCTGTCGGGATAAAAAGAAAATAATCATTAATGCTTGTTATGATTAATACTGGTATAATACGGGGCAGGTCAGTCCGCTGTTGATATGCCGAGGTTGAAGGCACCAAGGTTCATCTCAATATATCTTTTTTTTATCTTTTGCCTTATTGCAGAGGTGAGGCTTTCCTCTTTAAGAGGGAGGGATTTTAATGCAGTGCCGAGCATCAGGACGTTTAGGGTTCTGATTGAACCTGCCTTTATTGCTTCTGAAGTAAAATCCCACGCTATTACTTTTGGTGTTTTCTCCCTGACAATCTTCAAAATGTCGTTGACCTCATAGTCCTGTCCGAGTAAAGGGATTTTTGATGTGTTGACCAGTGCGGTTCCGCTCTCTTTAAGATAATGGGAAAACCGTGCTCCTTCAAGAGGCTCCATAGCAATAAGAAGGTCGGCAGAACCTTCAGGTATCCTTGGACCGTATATACAACCGATTCTTATGTGTGCCTCAACCGAACCGCCCCTCTGTGCCATGCCGTGTACTTCAGAGCCTTTGACGGGAATATCCTCAAGAATGCAGGCTTCACCGAGAATATCCGAACACAATACTATCCCCTGACCGCCGACTCCTGCTATAATTATGTCAAACCTTTTGGTCTCTGTCATCACTTTCCTTTATCGCATCAAAAGGGCATACCTCTGCGCACATTCCGCAGTTGTTACAGTAATTGGATATTATTACGGCTTTTTTGTTTTCAAAGATGAGGGCAGGGCATTTTAACATCAGACATATCTTGCAGCCCGTGCATTCATCTGCAACTACCTGTAATTTATTCCTTTTTTCCCTGTCAACAAATATACATTCTCTTTTTGCGATTATTACCCTCACCCCTTTCTTCCCTTTCAGGGGTTTAAGTTTTTCAATGGACTCTTTTATCCTGTAAGGGTCAATGGTTGTGACACTGTCAGCACCACAGGCATATGCCAGTTTTTCAATGTCAATATCTACGTTTTTTTCTCCGCCAGCCGTCACTCCTGTTCCTGGATGCGGCTGGTGTCCTGTCATTGCTGTTGTGCGGTTGTCAAGTATTGCAATTACCTGGTTTGTTTTATTATAGCAGGCATTGATAAGTCCCGTAATGCCTGCATGAAAGAAGGTGGAATCGCCTATTATTGAGACGACCTCTCTCTTCTCTTCAAATCTTGATATCCCTGAACCGATGTTTATGCCGCTTCCCATACAGAGACAGGTGTCTATGGCTCCGAGTTGTATCCCCAGCGTGTAGCATCCTATATCCCCCGGGAATATAGAATCTTTTCCGAATACCTTTTTCAGTATGTAGAATGTCCCTGTGTGTGAACACCCCGGGCAGAGAACAGGGGGTCTCACTGGTAAGGAGGATATGGCATCGTTTACCTTCAAATTTTTTGCCACATGCGTTCCCGAAATCTTATTCAGGCATTCCTGTATAATCTCTATAGAAAGTTCACCTTCTCTTGGAACCAGTCCGTTCATCTTCCCTTCTATCTTAACCCCTGCCCCGGTCTTTTTTGCGATTATGTGTATTTCTTCTTCAACGACGGTATCCCCCTCTTCCAGGACAATGACCTTCTTTTTGTCTTTTATAAAACTGTATATTCTGTCTTCAGGCAGGGGATAGGTGGACACCTTGAATATCGGCAGCGGTAGATTTCCTTTTATCTCTTTGACATACTGATAGGATATCCCCGATACGAGTACCCCTGTATCCGAGTCCTCTTTTTCTTCAATATTAAACAGGGATTCCTGCATCAGTTTTTTTAAGACAGCCTGTTTTTCATTCAACCTCTTCAGGGATACCCTTGCATTTGAAGGTATCATTACAAATTTCTCAGGGTCTTTTTTGAATGAGGAGTCTCTTTTAAGTGGTTTTATCTCACCAAGAATGACATCTGACTTCCCGTGAGATATTCTGGTTACTGACCTCAGCATAACAGGCAGTCCTGTCTTTTCCGAGAGAGAAAAAGCGTATGCCGCCATATCTTTTGCTTCCTGGACGGATGATGGCTCAAGGTATGGTATCTTTGCCATAACCGCAAATCTTCTTGAGTCCTGTTCGTTTTGTGAGGAATGGGCAAAGGGGTCATCGGCGACAATCAGAACAAGG
>CAYORP010000001.1:0-16679 GCA_964406415.1 uncultured bacterium | reverse complement strand
AAGAAATTCTTTACTTCGCGGCAAAAACCACTCCACATATTTTTCCGGTTTTATTCCTCCGTAATCATTCATCCTGCTATCTGCATACGGCGGTGAGGTGATAATCAAGTCAAACCAGTCACTTGAGAAGTCCTCTAACACTTTTAGACAATCGCCTATTCTGATATCCGTTATTAACTCTTTCATTTCATATATTTGTTCTTTTACTAAATTATATAATCGGCACTTTCTTTTTTCAAGATCAACTGCATCCTAAAAATGGAAAAACGAGAACTCGTCGGATTGGAATCCGAGAATATTGGAAAACAACAAGCCAATCTGCTATAAATCTTTGACGGACTGAAATAAAGCGACGCTATATTTGCGCAGGGAAAACGGGGTCAGACACCGAAGTGGAAGGCGGAAGCGTCGCCCAGAATGACCTTCAGGTTTTCTATGAACTCTACGTCCGGATTGACCGTATAGCCGTTTGCCTTCATCTTGACCTTTTTATTACCACCTTCTGCTATAAGATTCAGATAAAGCGGACAGTTCCCTTTGTTTTTGATGAAAAGTTCTTTCAGTTTCTGAAGTTTTTCTTCCTGCAGGGGTAGTTTTACGTCAATCTCAACGTTGGACAGAAACTTATCCTTTGCAGTGTTGAGGTTTGCCACCTCGTCTGCAATTATCATCGCGCTGTCTCTCTTTTCAAGTCTTCCCTTAACAAAAATTATTGAACTCTTCCTTATGAGACTGGAAAACTCTTCATACGTCCTGGGGTAGAAAAGCACCTTCACCCTGCCGGTAAGGTCTTCTATCTCACCCCACCCCATCCTTTCACCCTTTTTGGTATTTGTCCTCTTTAACTCTGTCAGAATACCTCCTACGCTCACTATCGCACCTTCTTTTATTCTTTCGTCAAGTTCGGAGACAGAAACATTTGAGAACATCTTCATAATTGAAATGTATCTCTGTAGAGGATGGCCTGTCAGGTAGACTCCAAGCATCTCTTTCTCGTATGACAACAGACGCGTCTCAGACCACTCTGGAAGAGATGCCAAAACCTTTGTATCCAGAGATATTATCCCACCGCTGAAGTCGGAACCGAAAATATCCACATGCCCTTCCTCTACCCTCTTCTGTACCTTTGACCCGTATCCGATAGCCTCGTCAACCATTGCGAAAAGTTGCGACCTCGGAGTCTCAAGATAGTCAAAAGACCCTGCCTTTATAAGACTCTCAATCACCTTTTTGTTTACCGTTCGCAAATTAACCCTTTCGCAAAAATCAGAGAGAGACTTGAAGGCTCCTTTTTCCCTTGCCTCTATTATGGATTTTATCGCACCCGAGCCGACGTTTTTTACCGCAGACAGTCCGAAGATAATGTCATTACTGAAAAGTTGGAATCTCTCATGACTCTCACACACATCAGGAGGTAATATCCATATCTTCATTCTCTCACACTCATCTATATACTCGGCAATCTTGTCAAAGTCACCAATTTCGCTGTTCAGAAGAGAATTCATAAACTCAAGAGGATAGTTCGCTTTCAAAAACGCGGTTTGATAGGACAGGAGAGCATAACCTGTACTGTGCGATTTATTGAACCCGTAGCCGGCAAATTTTACTATCTGTTCAAATATCTTTTCTGCCGTGCGTTTGTCCACGCCTTTTTTATGCGCCCCTTCTATAAATTTTTCCCTATTCTGCTCCATCACCGATTCTATCTTCTTTCCCATAGCCTTTCTTAACTCATCCGCCTCACCCATGGTGAAACCCGCAAACCTGTGGGCTATCTCCATAACCTGCTCCTGATATAAAATAATCCCGTAGGTAGTTTTAAGAATCGGCTCAAGCAGCGGATGGTCGTAAACAATCTTTGAAGGGTCTCTTTTTCTGTTAATATACTCTTTTACCATTCCGCTTTTCATCGGACCGGGGCGGTACAGGGCAAGAATGGCTATAATGTCTTCAAATATCTCCGGCTGGCTGTCTTTAAGAAGTTCCCTCATCCCCTTGCTTTCAAGTTGGAAGATACCCAGAGAATCTCCAATGGAAAGAAGGTGGTAAGTCTTTCTGTCATTAAGAGGAAATTCTTTTATCTCTATTCCGCGCCTCTCTTTTAACAACTCAAGTGTATCTTCTATAACGGAGAGTGTCTTAAGTCCCAGAATATCAACCTTCAAGAGCCCGATTTTTGCTACCCCATCCATCTCATACTGGGTTGCCAACTCTCCTTTAGGACCACGGAACAAAGGGGCATATTCATACACAGGCCTCTCCGTTATGACCAGCCCTGCTGCATGTGTGGAAGAATGCCTTGTCAAACCTTCCAGTTTCAGAGATATATCAAAAAGGTTCTTTATCTTTTCATCGTTTTCAATAATATGCTTTATTTCACTATTGGACGATACTTCATCCTCAAGGGAGACCCCAGGCTCCTGTGATATTATTTTCGCTAAGCGGTCAACCTCACCGTAACTGAATCCGAGTGCACGACCCACGTCTCTCAGTACAGCCCTTGCCGCCATTGTTCCATAGGTACCTATCTGAGCAACGTTTTCCGCTCCATATTTCTCTCTTATGTAAGAAATAACCTCATCCCTGCGCCTGTCGCTGAAATCAACATCTATATCAGGTAGACTGACTCTTTCCGGATTCAGAAACCTCTCAAAAATAAGGTTGTACGGCAGCGGATTTATTTCAGTAATCCCCAAAAGGTAAGCTATGAGACTGCCGGCAGCCGAGCCCCTGCCCGGACCTACCATAATCTTCTTCTGTTTTGCATAACTTACAAAGTCATGTATTATAAGGAAATAACTGGAAAATCCCATCTTTTTTATTACACCAAACTCGTAGTTTGCCCTCTCTATCACATCATCTTTGATAGCAGCGGAATCAAGACTCTCAACCTTGAGGTTAAACCTGTCACCGAGCCCTTTTATTACCAGTTCTTCAAGATATATATCCGGCGCCTTCCCATCGGGAGGATAGAATACAGGTAGATGGTTTTCACCTATACCTATCTTCACATTGCACTTCTCGCTGATTTTGAGGGTGTTTTGCAGCGCCTCAGGAATCTCCTTGAAAGCCTCATACATCTCATCGGGACTCTTGAAATAGAACTCATCAGTCTGAAACCGCATCCGGTCTTTATCTTCAATGTGTGAAAGGGTCTGAACACATAACAGGACTTCATGGGCAAACGCATCTTCTTTTTTAATGTAGTGACAGTCATTGGTCGCCACCAGACCGGCACCTGTTTTTTTAGACAGTTCCACCAGCATCTTGTTCAACCTGTCCTGGTCTGGTAGTTTATTATCCATAATCTCCAGATAAAAATTATCCCTGCCTGCTATCTCCTGGAATACACCTACCGCCTCTTCCGCCTTTTCAACATCACCGTTAAGAAGATGCTGGTTAATCTCTCCTTTAAGACATCCGCTCATTATAATCAGACCTTCGGAATATCTGGAAAGAATCTCCTTATCTATCCTCTGTTTGTAATAGAAACCTTCGGTATAGGAAAGGGTTGACAATTTCAGAAGGTTTTGATAACCCTGGTTGTTTGCTGCCAGTAAGGTAAGGTGATTGAATGCATCTTTCTTGTTATTGTACTTCTGGTCAAACCTGCTTTCAGGAGCGATATACACCTCAATACCAATGATGGGTTTTATCCCATGCTGTAAAGACTCTTCATAAAACTTCAGGACACCTCCCATCGTTCCGTGGTCGGTAATGGCAAGTGCCTTCATTCCGTATTTATGAGCAGTTTTCGTAACCTTGCTTATCCTGCACATACCGTCCAGCAGGCTGTACTCGGTATGTAGATGCAGGTGCACAAACTCTTTCATCACAAATCCCCCTTCATCCCCCTTTTTCAAAAGGGGAAGTTCATAAATTATTCCCTCCCTTTAGCAAAGGAGGGTCAGGGAGGATTTTCCCCTATTTCTTGTTCCTTGCCATTGACCTTACGAGAGACTGATATATCTTGCCTTCAGTTTTAATGGATGGTGTTACCGCCATCTCTACCATCTGCATTTCTTTTATATTTTTTACGCCCAGCGAACCCATAGAAAGTTTCAAAGCACCCATAAGGTTCTGAGAGCCGTCATCAACGCGTGCCGGGCCAAACAGTATCTCTTTCAGGGTACAGGAAACCCCAACATTAACCCTTGTTCCCCTCGGCAGGTTCTCATCCGAGGTTGCCATACCCCAGTGATATCCTTTCCCTGGTGATTCAACCGCCTTGACGAAAGCTGAGCCTATCATAACGGCATCCGCACCGGAAGCAAATGCCTTGCATATGTCCCCGCTTGTTACCATCCCTCCGTCGGTTATCATAGGCACATACTTTCCGGTCTTCCTGTAATAGGTATCCCGTGCGTAGGCACAGTCCGCCGTGGCTGTTACCTGAGGAACCCCCAGACCAAGAACCTCTCTTGTGGTGCAGGCGGCACCAGGCCCTATACCGACCAGAACCCCTGACACCCCTGCTTCTATTAACTCCATGGTTACGTCAAAGGTCACACAGTTACCCACAACCACAGGGACCTTTGCCGACCTGCAAAACGCCCCGATATCCAGAGGTTTATACGAACTCGTTATGTGTCTTGCAGTCGTCACTGTTGACTGAACCATAAAAATATCCACCCCTGCTTCCCTGCATATCCCCAGAAATTTTTCCGCATATTGAGGGATACTGCTTACAGAACAGGTAACACCGGATTTTTTTATCTGTTCAACCCTTTCTCCCACAAGTTTTTCCTTTATCGGCTCTTTATATATGCTCTGTATTAACACGGTAGACTTCTCATAAGGACTGTTTATTATCTCTTCAAGCACCTCATAAGGGTTCTCGTATCTCGTGTATATTCCCATCAGGTTTAGAACGGCCAGTCCACCCAACTTACCGAACTCCACGGCAAACTTCGGGTCTACAACACCGTCCATCGCGGCAGCCAGCACCGGTACCTTAAGTTCAACATCCCCAATGGTGGTCGTGATATCAACCTCTTCAGGATTAATCGTAACCTTACCGGGAACAAGCGAAATATCGTCAAAGCCATAACAAATCCTTGCTTTCCTGTTAATGCCTATCCACATCGCCATAATTCTTCTCCTTTTGAGGGGTTACAATTTTAAAAATTTTGTATATATCTTCTGGTGAGAGGTCTTCAACCCGCGCATCCGCAGAGATACCTTCACGCTCAACCGCCCTTTTAAAAAACCCTTTTTCTATGTTAAAAATCTTGTTTACCACGTTGGGAAGTTTTTTCCTTCTGAAACTGAAAATGAGCGGCAAAAACTCCCAGAATCTTTTCTCATATATTATGTCCACCCTGGGTTTCTCAAGAGGAAATATTCTTACCAGCACTGAGCTGACCTCCGGTTTTGGAAAGAAGACTTCTTTTTTAAGAGAATAGCATATTTTGGAATCAGTGTAAATGGACATTAAGACCGAAATGGCACCGTAATTTTTACTGCCCGGTCCCGCGGTAAACCGTTCTCCGACCTCTTTCTGGACAGTAAGCAGAGCAAGTTTTATTTTTTTGTGTAGTCTGAGGAGCCGAAATGCAATGGGAGAACTCATATAATAAGGAGTGTTTCCTATCACCTTCACCTTACAGGGAAGTTGGTTCCACCATTCGTCAGAAACCTCAAGGAAGTCCTTTTCCGCAAGATAAAAATTTTCATAATCAGTAAAACGCTCCCTTAAAATACTGCAGAATTCAGGGTCTATCTCAAAACCATACACGCTTTTCACCTTATCTATGTATCCATCTGTCATCCCGCCCAGACCGGGTCCTATCTCAACAACAACGTCATCTTCACTGAGAGACGCAAAGGAAAGAATCTTGTCCCTTCCATTTTTATCTATGAGCAGGTGCTGTCCCAGATGTTTTTTGATGTTAACACCTTTTGCCTGAAGTAACGCCAGAGATTTGTGCAGTGTAAGAAATTCCAGAGTAGACATTCCTTTCTCCTTTCAAATCCTCCCTAACCCTCCTTTGCTAAAGGAGGGGAATTAAAGTTTCCCCTTTGTAAAGTTGATTCTCTTCCTTTTTTAGAGAAGGGATTTCTTTTACTCTTTACCCCTCTGGAAAAGGGGAACCAAGGAGGATTTTAACAACCGCACCGCAACCTTATAAGACTCAATGAAAGCGGAAGGGTCTGCCTTGCCTTTGTATGCGATGTCAAAGCCCGTGCCGTGCCCGGGACTGGTCCTCACCATCCCCAGACCTGCGGTATAATTAACAAGTTTGCTGAAATAAAAGGTTTTCAGGGGAATCATTCCCTGGTCATGGTACATCGCCGCCACCATATCCATTTCACCATCAGATGCCCTTTTGAATATCGTATCAGAGGGGAAAGGGCCAATACATCTAATCCCTTTTCCCCTGATGATTTTCATGGCGGGGCCTATCACCTTATTTTCCTCCATGCCCCTAATGCCGCCTTCTCCCGCGTGGGGATTAAGTGCGGCAATTCCCACAACCGGATTTTTTATTCCCATACGGACAAGAGACTCATACCCGGTGCACACCTTATCAACGACAAGAGAAACAGTAAGCGTCTTTGCCACTTCCTTTAATGGAATGTGAGTGGTGACAAGCAGAACCTTCAGTTTGCCCGCCATCATTATCATTGCATATTTTTTCACGCCGAGTTCTTTCGCAAGGAGTTCCGTATGTCCCGAATAGTTGTGTCCTGCCAGATTCCATGCCTTTTTAGAAATGGGAAGTGTTACAAGCGCATCTATAAATCCCTGCTTCCAGAGTTTTATCGCCTCTGTAACATAAAGAAAAGATGCATTGCCGGTCAGTTTTGAATCCTTACCTTTGGGGAAATTTTTGTTTCTGATAATATCAGGGCTGTAAATATTCAGGCGCTCTTTTTCAAAATCCCTGAATGTCTTTACAACGTTAACCTTGAACGGTTCCGCGGTAAATCCAAGGTTTTTTTCAATAATGGGTATGTCGCCTATGACAAGCGGGACAGCACTGTGGATTTTCCCTATTGTGCGGAAAGATTTTACCAGTATCTCCGTGCCGATACCAGCCGGGTCTCCGACCGAAATACCTATTATCTTCATTTAATCTGAATAGTACATGGGTGTTTTAGCCTGAATTTCTTTCAGATACCTGTCAAACTCTTCAGAGAATTTTTTGCTGTAAAGCACCTCTTTCGCTCTGTTATACAATATATAGGTATCAACCTCCTGTTTCCTGACATCCTTCAGCAGTAACACCAGATATCTATTGTTGACCTTGATTGGAGAACTCAGGTCTCCTTTATCCATCTTTTTCATACCTTCCAGAACATCGGGTAGTATCTCCTCGGTGTTCATCCATCCTGCATCAGTCATTTCTTTTTCTTTTGTCTCATCAAAATTTTTTACAAAATCCTCAGAAGATGACTCCTCGTTAAACCACTTCATCTTAAGGTTATAAGAATAACTACCTGTTTCTTCTATCTCCTTCATTTTTTTGGAAATTTCCAGAGGTGTTATTTCAAAGCGACTCGCAACATTTTTTCTTATCAGTTTTCTTACCTTAATCCTCTCCTCAATATTCTTTCTGAACAGGTAATAGGGGATATCCTCTTTTTCCAGTTGCAGAAGGAAGGTCTTCTCATCAGGAAATCTTTCCATTATCCTGTTTATCTCAGAATCTATCTCTTCTATGGTTACTTCTATTCCTTCTTTCTCAACCTGTAACAGAAGTAACCTTTCAGACACAAGACTGCGGAGGGCTTCTTCGTAGTCTTTGTTTTCCTCCCGCATCTTCGCCCTTACCTCGCTTTCAAGAACAACCCTGTTACCCACCATCACAACGGACACATCTTCACAGTATCCGGCACCCACAAGCCATATAAACAAAAGAAAGGACAGATATTTTCTATTCATTTCCTCACCTCTTACCCTACTTGCCCCACAAACGCTCAGGGGTTATTGCTTCTGCTTTAACAAATCTATCTTTTCCAGGAAAATCTGTATCTTGCTTTCCTCCCTCAGTTCCTTGACAAGAGAATCAACCACCCTCTTTTTCTCTTGAAAGAGCAGGATGTTTTCTATTATTGGAGTTGCTTCCTGCAGTGTCAACATCCTTTTTTGTGTCCGCCCCGCAAGTTTTATTATGTGATACCCGGCTTCTGACCTTATGGGATTGGCAAGAATATCACCGGAATTTATTCTGGTCACAAGCGCGGTTACCTCCGGTTCTAACTTTCTGACATCAATCCATCCGATATCCCCACCGTTCTCTCTCGTTTTTGCTATGGACTCCCTTGCTACCAACGTCTCAAAAGACTCCCCCATACTGAGTCTTCTGAGTACATCCTCTGCTGCTCTTTGAGTAGATACCACTATCTCAAGCAGTCTGACCCTTTCGGGAATAACAAAATCCTCAAGATGAGAATTATAATGCTCGGCAATCACCTCTTCGGAAATTTTTATATCTTCAACCAGTTTTGTCTCAACATAGGCAGAGGTAAGTTCTTTTATGTAGTGATTCCTCATTCTACTCTGAACTTTTTTGCCCAACTCCCGTTCATATTTTTTCGCCTCCCCAAACAAAAGAATCTGGTTGATGTATTCCTCCAGAACAGAATCGGGGTCGGTTATAAGCGTTTCCTTGTAAAACTCAGGAGACAACTCTGTCTCAACCAGAATATCTGTAACTGTAATGGGGCGACCGTTAACAACAGCAATAACATTTCCCCTACCTTTTCTGCTTATCATCAAAATCACCAAAAAAACTATCACCAGAAAAAAGGCACCGCTTACCATCAGCAGATTCTTCTTATGTTTCTTCAGAAAATGCAATATTTTTTTCATAGGGGATTTTCTCTTTTATCTTACTGGATTTCCCTCCTGTATATAACCTTCCTTTTCCTCCTGTCATACCAGCAGGTCATCTTTTTCTCAGATACAACACTCCCTTCAACTATTTTACCATTATTATCTACATTTTGCACTTTTTGTCCAAGGGCTATTATCTTAAATACATTACTCCTTACGGTTATAAGGTCTATTATTCTTGAAAAAATCAGTTCTTTTTCCGCTTCGGCATCTATAAACCTGTCGGCGTTATTGTCTCTCAGGTCAAAACCGTATCTTGTCATCTCTCTACTCAAAACCTCCACGGGAGAGTTTTTTTTGCCGTATACACCCAGCACCTCAGATATGTCTTCGTATGGAGCCGCATCAACAATCGCCTGTGCCAGTTTCGCATCCACAAGAGGCAGACAGTCAAGCACAGTCTCGGAGGCAGTATTAACGTTCAGCCTGCCGTAGGTGGGCATCTCAGGATTCTCCACTACCGTAAAGTGGTCCAGAATTTTTCTGTCATACCCATACTTCCAGAAGTCAAGGGTCTTCCAGTGTTCCTTCTTGTGGATAAGAGAAAGTTCGGACAGTGAGACGAAACTGTTATTTTTGATGTTGAATGAGGTTGGCCAGTTCAACAACCAGTCAATCTTACCGAACTCCATGCCAATCCAGGGCTGAAACAGTTTATTGTGGTCCCCTGGGGTGGGAGTGCCGAGCAGCCAGTCCATAACCCCGAGCATACGAGGGTCATTCTTCTGAACTGTGGTATATGGCAGGTCTACGATGTACTCGGTCTCTTCAATAAGATTATCC
The DNA here is from genome assembly GCA_964406415.1 of uncultured bacterium. Taxonomy (GTDB): domain Bacteria; phylum Ratteibacteria; class UBA8468; order B48-G9; family JAFGKM01; genus JAFGKM01. The sequence continues at coordinate 7,054 of CAYORP010000001.1, read as the reverse complement.
TTATTGTCATACAACCTCATCGTGAAGTCCAGACCAAGACTGGAAAGAAAAGGTATGGATTGAAGCATCTCTGCGAGAAAACCCAGTGAACCGGGGTTTACCGCGACAATCGGTTCATAGTGGTCGCATCCGCCCGGGTCAACTATGGGAATAAACAAGGGGACAATAACAGGAGGTTCACCGGGAAATATCATTATCATCAAACTTATGCCGTCGCCGATGGTAAAATAGGAACGCGGGGGAATCTTCCTTCCTGACGGTATCACTATGTTTGCGGCTATCACATTATCTATGATTTTTTTTATCCTTTCGGGGGCTATGCAGGTCTCACCTTCAGTAACGTCGTCAAGTATATCCTGCGATTCATCCAGAACCTCATTCCACAGACCGGAAAACAACGTTACAACTCCTGTTATCTTCCATCCGCCGACATCCAGCGTTTCATAATAAGGGTTAAACAACTCTATGAACTGTCCTCCGATTTCCCTGAAGATTATAACCTCCCCCAGCATTATCTTCTGCCACTTTTTGACCGCATCTATTTCGTTAAAATAAGGCGTTTTGTTCGTACCGAACACCTTACCGCCGTTAAAATCCACAGTGGGAGGCACCCTGCTGCTCTGCCTGTAAGCAATAACGTTGAGGGCAACCTGAGCAGCAACATCCTCATCATAACCAAGGTCTATCATTGTCTTGTATAGGACCTCAAAAGGTTCATCATTCAGGTTTATCCTCTGTTTACCGTGACGGTTGACATTTATATCATAAGAAAAACAGGTAATGTAGTTCTTAATTCTTTCATATGTTCTTTCACCAATGCCTGCAACGAGTTTTACATCGGAAGGCACAATAAACTGTCTCTGTTTTCTGTATCCGACAATGCCATCTGCGGCACAACCGCCTATAACACCGTCCAGCATATCCATATCAGAAACAGTATGGGTTAAATCTTCACTGATACTGCCTGCATAATTCACGTTAATCTTGCCGCTTTCATCCTCAACCAGAACAGCATATCTGCCTGTGACCTCTCCGTCCCTGTCCCGTATCTCATTCCATCTTGCATCCGGTATACCGTCACCATTCAGGTCAACATCACCACCTTCAAAATTCACCCTCCATGAATCAGTGAACGCGTCATATTTCAGGTCATCGTTGTCAATCTCCCATATTGCCGCATCCATCCCCATCTTTGCAAACCTCTGTGCCTGCTTGCCTGAAAGCATCTTATGTGCGGTTTTCTGCCAGAAGTCAAAGATAAAAAGCATCATCGCAGTGAAGATAAAGAGTATCAGAAGAATCATCAGAGTTAAGACTACAGACACTCCCTTCTTTTTAGATAATACCGATGAGTTTTGTAAATGTCTTTTCAATTCTTTTTCCCTCCACCTTTCCCTCAGAAAAAACTGTCAGTTCTACCTTTACTATCACGGGAAGACAGGGCTCTGCCATATCTCTGGTATCCCACATATCTTTCCATTCTGAACCATTGAAATACGAAAGTCTAAATTCTTTAATACCCTTACCAAGAACCTGTGCACCAGCAAATCCTTTAGAAAAGATATAGGTAGGGTTCACTCTATCTACCCTGTCCACCGAAACCTTCACTGCGTATTCATCCTCATCAAAATATATACCAAACCTTGCAAGGTCTGACTCCGGGCCCTCAGAAAAAGGCGATACAAACCTCAAGGAATTATTTCTCCCTGTGAAATTTATTCTGAGGACACCTTGTATGTCATTACACATAGATGAAGGTAGATACCTTTCCATATACTCAAAAACTCTGGACGCCTCTGAGTAGATTTTTTTATCTGAGGACTGCCTGCTGAACCTGTAAAGGGAGTTTTTGAAAATCATCGTTGCGGAAAGTATAACGGCGGTAAAGATTACCATTGCTACCAGCATCTCTAAAAGAGTTACCCCCTCACTGCCGTCGGAAACTGCCGTAAAAATATTCGCTTTCAACCTTCCCCTCACTCTTTTTCGTAATCTCAACCTCAGTTTCATACAAACCCTGTTTTACCGCATGTATATATGCGGAATAACTGAATTCAGGAAAGTCCTCATCAACACCGTACAGGGATAACGGAACCGCAGGCCCGTCCGCATCTCCATAGACCTTTTCAATGACAGTAAAAACCCTGTCTGCTATCATTGAAAGGGAAACATAGCCCTTTGCCCTCCCTGAAAGTTTATCTATCACCGGGTAGACACGCAACAGCGTTACCATGCCTATGGAAAGAATTAACAAAGAGATGAGGACGCTTATGAAGGTAATACCGCTACCTTTCACTCTCTTGTTCATCTTCTGACCCGTCTGAAATAAAACACCTTCCGGTTATGTTGTGCAAAACTATTTTTATCTCTTTTTTGTTCACTGTATCCCCCACCTTCAGATAGCCGGCTGTCTCCGATGTCCCGTCAGGCAAAAATACCACAGGGTCAAAACCTGCGGATTTTTCCGTTACAGTTATATTGGCGGGGAATCTCTGCTGTTTGCCCACCAGATTCTTATTTTCTCTCAGGACAACGAAACCGGTATCACTGAAAACAACATAAAACTCCTTACGCTCGTTCACCGCATATTCCCTTGCAAGCCCAACCGCCTCAACGATTTTCTTTACTGTTGAGTCAAGAAGAAGGGTTCGGTGATAACTGTGAAAATATGCCGCCGTAGCCAGTGAAAGGAGAGAAAAGATAAACAGAACTACCAGCAGTTCCAGCACACTTAACCCTGCATTCTTACCCTTCCCCATTTTGGTATCATAATAACACAATCATAAACATCCTTCCACAGAAGTGTTTTATAAGATAAAAAAAGGTTCGTCTGTTGAATAAAGCATTTTACACAATACACAGAAACTCCCTTTCTCTGCTGTCGCATAAAGGAATCTTTAACATAAAGGGATAGAGAGAAACAAAAAGATTCTTGACGGTACTTTTTAATGCCAGAGGAAAAGTCCTTTTATCCGGAGCGGGTAACGGAAACGTCAGTCCACGTAGAATGCATAAATGCGGGATTCTGCAGCGCCATAGGTTTTCTCAAGGACGAACCGGATGCCCTCAACCTGCCTGTTTATCTGAAACCTTGCCAGCCGCATATAATTGTCGTCAATACGTACCAGTTCTTTCCACCCGCTGTCTATCTTTCCTTCAATGCGAAAGACCCTTGGCATCACTTCCGGCAGCCGGTTGATATAATCATCCTTTTGCAAATGGCTCATTGCAACCAGTTTATCAAGTCCGCTGTCAAGAATCAGGGTTACGTTATTAACAGGAGATTTCTTCCTGAATATCATCTCTATGCTGTCCCCTTCCCTGCAGTTCAAAGAGTGCATATCATCGTCTACAGGACGGTTGATGCCGTCACGGAGAGTCTCAGGATTTCCAGATGAAGACCTGACTGAAAACTCCATAGTAAGCGGGCTGAAAACCTGTTTGCTCCAGGGTATGTAGGCATCATCGTAAAGTAACGCCTGCTGGAGTTGTTTCATATGGTCTGTCATACCTGCGGGAAGGATACCCTTCTGCACCGCAAGCGCCGCAGCGGTCCCCACTGCCTGCCCCATACTGCTTCCGGTACCCATAACCCTGGTGGAACTCATTGCGGTATGTGTACAACTTGCGTTCCTGCCCGCAAACATCAGATTGTCAATGTTGCGTGAATAAAGAGACCTGTACGGTATACCGTATGGGGAAGGTGCCGGATGAAAGATTGTCGCCGGAGCACCCAGTTTGACCGCATTGAACCCCGCAGGATGATGGTCATCCATAGACCAGCCGCCATAAGCCACAATATCATCAAACCTCCCTTCAGACTCAATGTCGTTCTGTGTCAGGACATACGCACCGATGTATCTCCGGCTTTCCCGTTTTGCAGGCAGAAATTGTATCCAGTCAAGCGCAAGATTTTCAGCCCCGTCCCTTTCAGGACAGCGGTTTTTTATGTGGTCCCACACACCGTACACTATCTTGAGCAGTTCATCACGCAGTATCTCTGTATCATAAATGGTGTGATGCTCCCCGCCGAGTTCTATCCACCAGTATCCCATATAAGGCCACCGGTGTCCCCTTAACCCGTAAGGAATCTGGTCGCATGAGTCAAACCTGTATGCCCAGTCAGGAGGAACGAAAGGCTGGGGAGAACTGTATTCCCTTGCCTGAAAAAGACAGGTCATCCCCATTGTGCGGCTATCGGCTCTCTCAGGGGCTATAGACTCGCCATACTCACCTCTTGCCTCCCGTCCCATGCGAAACTGCGCACCTGTCAGGGGAGCAAGGATAGCATCTCCGGAACAGTCGGCAAATATCTTTGCCCTCACCCTGTGGTAGGTATATGTGGTAGTCTGCCATCCCTTTACAGCAGTTATGCGGGAACCGTCCATTTCGGCATCAAGACAGGAGCAGTTTAGAAGAAGCGTTATGTTTCTCTCTTTCTTGACTGTCTCATACAAAACTGTATCCCATATGGAATAACTCATCTGTGGATTAACCAGCAGGTTTTTCATACGGAGTTCTTCAAGTATCCCTGTTTCCCTCATATTCTTTATACCGTTATGCCTGTCGGCTCCGCTGACATGCATACGGCACTCGCTTGAGGCATTGCCTCCCAGTACAGGACGGTCATTTATCAATGCCACCTTTGCCCCGCGGCGCGCCGCGGAAACCGCAGCAACAAGTCCTGCCATCCCCCCGCCCACAACACAAAAGTCCACATTATGCTCCACCTGTCTCGTCCTTTCCATTATTATCCGCCTCCTTCTATTCCTGAAACATTTTAAAGGATTTCAAACAACTTATCAATAGAAATGGAATCTTGCCAAACTGTTCTTTCTTGTGATAGACTATCCCAGTCTGATTCAAAGGGAGGATTTTCCAAAGGGGAAAAATAAAGACACCCCTCATCCTTCCCTCTCCCCAAGGGGAGAGGACTAAGGCGAAAGGGAGGGGAAAGAAAAAACATAGCCAAGTCTGGCAGAAACGAGTTAAAGGAAAGGAGACTATTATGAAACTGGGAATAGTAACATATCAGATTGCGGCTGAATGGGATGGTAACAAGATAATAGAAAAGTGCAGTGCTCTCGGATATGTGGGGGCTGAACTGAGGACAACACACAAGCACGGTGTGGAGCCGTCTCTGTCAAAAAATGAAAGAACTGAGGTAAAAAAGAGGTTTGAAAACTCCCCTGTGAAACTCGTAGGACTGGGAAGCGCTTTTGAGTACCACAGTCCTGACAGTGCTGAGTTGAAGAAGAACATAGAAGGGACAAAGGAGTTTGTAATCCTGGCAAAGGACACCGGAGCGGAAGGCGTAAAGGTCCGCCCAAATAACTTCCCTGAAGGCGTGTCAAAGGAGAAAACGATAGAGCAGATAGGTATTTCACTGAGGGAGGTTTCTGCTTTTGCCGAGGACTACGGCATAAAGATACGTCTTGAGGTTCATGGAAGGGGAACCTGCCATCCACCCTACATAAAACAGATGCTGGACATTGCGGCTCATCCTAATCTTTATGCGTGCTGGAACGGCAATATGTCAGACCTTGACGAAAGCGGCTCAATAGAAAAGCACTTCAACATGCTCAAGAATAAGATAGAGATATGCCACATCAACGAATTGTGCAATGAATACCCATGGAAAACACTTTTTTCACTTATGCAGAAAAACGGGTTTAATGGATACTACCTTGCTGAGGTTGCGGGAAGTCCGGAGCCTGACCGTTTCCTTAAATACTACAAGGCACTATTTGATTCCCTGAACCTTCTTGCGGCAGAAAAATAGCCCAGGGCTCTGGCAGAATAATACTGAAAATCTCATCAGTCCCTGTTTCAACGGCCTTCCCCGAACTCTGATGCAGGGATACAGCGGATGACGGCATTTTCTTTGGTCACTTCTACGAGGAGGTAGTGGTGGAAGTTACCCTCGGGATAGAAGTGAAAGGGGGCGCCGCCACCACCGGAAATAACCTGTAACAATCCATCGTGTATGCCGCTGTGGTAAAGATGTTCGTGACCTGTAAAAATAGCACTCACCCTGTATCTTTTAAACAGTTCTGCAATCTCATCCCTGTGTTTTTTGGACTTGAAATGTACATAGTCCTTATTCCTGTGCAGGACAGAAAACAGCGGCCTGTGAAAGAAGACAAAGATATAACTAAAATCTTTCCCCTGCTCAATCTCATTCTTCAGCCACAAAAACTGCTCACCCGTTATCGCCCCTTCGTTTCCGACTGATTCGGTGTTCAGAATTATAAAAAGACAGCCCTTGTGCGTAAAAGACCTGTAGAGCGGCCCGAACAAATCCCTGTGTATCACCTCATTCTCCTTTACGCCCTCTATCTCATGATTACCAACAGTATAATAGATACGGATATTCAATTTTTTTATAATATCAAGAAATTCCTCATACTGCTTCCTGACCACATCAACATCTTTGTTCCCGCTTATCCTGTCTCCAAGATGAACCGTAAAGTCTACACCTAACCGGTTAATTTCATTGATTATTTTTTTTAAAACTCCGGGCTGACCGAAAACCCCCCTGGGCTGGTTATCCCCGATAACAGCAAATGTGAAACCTTTTAGGGAATTGCTGTTACGGGCAGGAACCACACTGGTCATCTGCGGGGCGGCAGATGCACCCGCGAGACTGAACAGGACGGCTAACACCATCACGCACCTCAATAAATAATCTTTTCCCATTTATTAAACACCGGATAATTTTAAATAATATTCCTGTCTCTGTGAGGACAAAGTTCTCTTAATCATTATAAGACATCAGGACAACTATATCCATAAAAATATTTTTCGGGTCTAATTTGCAGTCAAAAATATATCTGACAGATAACATCCATTGTGGTATAAATAAGGGACAATGGATATTAAAAGAACAACGCAAAAGTTGACCATCAAGGGCAGGTTTTTCCTGATGGAATGGGAAATGTCCGGCAACGGGGAGCTCAGCCGGATATACCTCAACGACAGTGAAACGGATTTCATACTGACAGACGCTGAAACAGGAACGGTCCCTTCCTTTTCCATTGAGGGAGAGAACTGG